>NZ_JAQFWV010000029.1:0-37374 GCF_056175805.1 Halohasta sp. A2
TATGTCCCGATCTCGAAGTCGTCAGCAATAGACTCGCTATCGACTGCGTCGAGTAGCAAGTAAAATTCAGCTCCAACTGTAGATCGAGGAGTACTATCTGCTCGTGTACCCATCGGTTGGATGTGATGGACTCACAGCAAATTTAAATACTCGAAATGGGACAGCATGGTCTCTCAAATTAGGGAAAAAGAATGTCAGCCCATTCCGTAGATCTATTCGACACCAGTGGGTTTTGTACGGTAACACAAATGAAAGATGTGGGAGATAAAATAGCTGGATTGGAATCCATTGTATCGGATACGGCGTTTTACGAATCACTGGTCGGAAACTATGTCGCCATCCAGCACACAGAAGATCTAACAGACCATATTCCTGACAATATTTGTAAGCACGTGGAACCATTTCGTATATGCGTCAACATCATATACTTAAATCAATCGATACTGATTGTAATATATATTTCAGATTTCTACCTGCGTTTATCCCTAATTCTCCATTTCTGTTATTGCTTACGTTTGTCCTTCCTGAAGGATTCTGCGATACCGGTCAACAGCGTGAGTAAAAGTATATGATCGGTTGATTTCACTCCGTGCTTCGCTACTTATATAGGGCAAGTCCGCCCGATTAAGTATTGTTGTGATCTGATCAACCATCGATTCTATCGAAAACTTTTCAATTAGGAACCCTGTCTCTCCGTTTCGAACCACGTCTGGAGTCCCGGAGACTGGTGTTGCATACACTGGCGTTCCGCAGGCCATCGATTCGAGAATCGCTGTTGGTAACCCTTCGGTCGGCTGTGACGGTAGTATGAGGAGTTTGAATCGATTCAGCAGTTGTGGAACATCTTTATGATCTACCCATCCGGCTACCTCGACAGAACCTGAGGCAATCTCTTCGGCCAACTCTGTTTTCAACCACTCCTTGAGTTCACCGTCTCCAGCAAACACGAACGTGACACCGTCCGGGAGCTGCTTCGCAACTGTCGCGAGCGTTCGAACTCCTTTTTCTTCGTCTAGCCGACCAAGAAAACCAACAACACACTCACGGTCCTCATACGGTACCTGTGGAGAAAACAGCTCACTGTCGATGTATCTTGCTCCATTTGGATACAGTTTCTCATCGAACTGATCGAGACCGAGCTGCGTAGCCATGGAGGGAGTATACGTAATAATTCCGCTGGCTGTATGATAGCTGATTGCTTCGAACAATCTCACCAGATCAGACAGCAGTTTCGCAACTGGCTGTGGAACTCGTTCCTGCCAGTGTAGCTGTAGCGTCAGTGGCACATCTCCGCGCGGTTCTATCAGCACTGTCTTCCCAACCAGTCGTGCAAAGATGATCGGCAGCACGTACGACGTTGACCCAAAAAAGAGAATTACGTCCTCAGTTCGTCGAGCGATAACTCGGCACATCTGTATCTGATTTATAAGGAACAGTGCTGCTGCCCAGAGAATCGATGATGCCGTACTTTGCCCTTGGAGTTCAATAATCTCGTGTCGGTTCCTCATATCAGAGTCTGCTGGCAGGTCTGCAGTAACGAGAGACACCGAGGTAATTGTCGATAGAATTTCCATCAATGTCCGAGTCGCATTTTCTCCTGCAGATCCAAGCGGATGGGTGACGACACAGACATCTGGGAGTTCAGCATCCGAATGTGTCTGCCCGGTCGTTTCATCTGCCATCATTTCGAAAACCAGTCTACGGTTTGTTCCAACCCGTCTGTAAATCTGATAGCCGGCTCGTATCCAACCGCATCCCGTGCTTTCGAAATAGTTGCTCCGGAGTGACGAATATCTCCAGACCTAGGTGCTTCGTGCACCGGTTCGATTGCTGTCCCAAGGATTTCGTTTAGTTGATCAACCAGTTCGTTGATTGTGGTCCGTTTGCCGCGGGCGATGTTCAACACCTCTCCTGTACAGTCACTTTCTGCAGCCTTGATATTCGCCTGCACTACATCTTCGACGAACACGAAGTCACGCGATTGGTCGCCGTCTCCGAACACAACCGGTCGATTTCCATGTAGCATGTGATCGATGAACTTTGGGACAACCGCAGCGTACTCTCCATCTGGGTCCTGCCGTGGGCCAAATACATTGAAGTATCGAAGTCCAACTGCGTTGAATCCGTACTCGTGACCCAGCTGAGCGGTCGCCTGTTCAGTGTACTGTTTCGACAGTGCGTACGGTGATTCCCCAGCAGTTCGCATATTCTCATGTTTTGGTAACTCACCGCCGGACCCGTACACAGCTGCAGAGGATGCAACGACGACTGTGTCGACATCGTGGTCTGCAGCTGCCTCAAGAAGTACTGAGGTGCCTGTACAGTTCACATCGGAAATAACGCTCGGCTCGTCAAAACTCCGCTGGACCGAGGCCACCGCAGCCAAGTGGAAGACGTAGTCGACGCCTTCGGTGCACTCCTCTATAAGTTCACTGTTACGGATGTCTCCCTGAATAAATGTAAACGCATCGTGGTCAAGGACTGGGCCAAGGTTGTCGAGATTCCCATTAGAGAGATTATCCAGTCCTCGAACCTCGTACCCTTGATCGATGAGTGCTTCGGTAAGATGAGATCCGATAAATCCTGCAGCACCAGTAACCAGTGCGCATTTCATTTATTACGGCTGTTGACGAGTATGTGGTTATAGCTGTCGGAACTGTTATTGAATCCTGGTCGTGTCAGGATAATAGTTCTCGACAGATTCCATACCCGTAGCCGAGGCCGACAGCAACAGTAAACGCGATAATTGAGAGCAGCTGCAGCAGTTTTGGAGCCGTTGGCGACCAAATCAAACTCTTGAACCGCCCCGGAATAAACTCACCCAGCAACTGCTTCAAAAACGCCTTTTCGTTGTCGCTGCTTTCCTGGATTAGCTGTTCCATCACGCGTTTTGAGTAGCCTTGCCAAAACGCCCGCTTGAGCAGCCATTTCGAATCTGTTCGGTAATCGAAGACTTTGTGGGCAACGACCGCATCCGGGTTGTAGACGACGCCGTGACCGAAGGTTTCACGCATCCGGACACAGAATATCGTCTCTTCGGCCTGAATGTTCAGCGAGCCACGCCGCCCTAGCTCCGGATCGAACTCGCCGATCTCCTCAAATACCTTTCGTCTAAATGATATGTTTGAACCAAAGGTGTTGCGGACCTCTTGACCCGGGTCAGCGAACCCTCTGTGTGTGACGCCAACTAGCCAATAGAACTCCTTGGGAAGGAACGATGGCTTACCAGCAACCCAGTCGCCGACCATCTTCCCACCTACAGCAACCGCATCCTGTGTAGTGTACACTGAGACGAGTTCCTCGATCCATGTATCCTCGGCGACCGCATCGTCATCAAGAAAGGCAATCACATCCCCTGTAGCGTAGCTGAGAGCTGTGTTCCGACTCTCAGATAATCCCACATTCTGGTCGTTGCATTGGATTTTCATGGCCGATAAATCACCGTAGCTCGCTTCGATCTCCTTACAGAGCGTATCGTTGCCATCGACGACCAGGACAATCTCGATATTTTGATAAGTTTGCTGACGTATGCTGTTGATTGCCTCATGGACGTGATCACACATCTCCATAGAGTACGTACAGATGACGACAGAAACCTTCATCAAAAACAACTCGTATACGCCACACAATAATGGTTTCCAAACACGTATTCGGGCTCTCAGCCCCAGGTATCAGCGCTGCTATCTCAAAATCAAACCATAAATGATATATTCACAAACGAGCATTTATATCTATGAATGTGTTATTCCTGTGTATCGACTGTTTGCGAGAGGATTTCGTCGCATCTGACAAGGCAGATACACCGTTCATCGATGAGTTGCTGTCTGGATCCTTACATTTCAAAAATATGTATTCGACGACAACGACGACAACACCGTGTGTGGCCAGTTTCATGACTGGATGTTATTCTGAAAAAAACGGGGTCAACTCACATTCCTACTCTGAATTGGATGCTGATGTCGACACTTTAGCCGAACTGCTCAGCGAGAACGGTTATTCGACGTACGCAATGGCAACAGGCCCGCTTGTGACCGAAACAAGTCTGGATCGGGGGTTTGACAAGTACTTGTATCGAGATCGTAACAACAATCTCGCCGACGAGTGGGGTACTACTGCAAAAAAACAATTAAATGAGCTTGAAGAACCATATTTCCTATATTTACATCTCTGGGAACTCCATTGGCCAATCGAAGTCCCCTCAAAGTACGATTCAGCAGAGTTTGGCGATACTTCGTACGCGAGAGCGCTTTCGGCACTTGATCGTGAGTTGGAATCCTTTGTTGCAGAGCTTCCAGACGATACTATGATACTGTTGCATGGTGACCACGGCGAAAGCATCTCTGGTCGTGGCATTCCGTGGTCGGGACCCCGATTCGTCTATAGAAAGCTCCTTCTTGAGAAGCTCGCATACACAAGAGAGTACGACATTCGACCACTAACTAGAGCGATTAATCGTATCGTTGATACCGTATCCAACCCCGGAATAAAAGACCATTATCTCGAAACCGGACATGGACCGATGATCTTCGATTTCACGACAAATGTCCCGTTCCTCATCTCTGGGCCCGATGTGGATTCTGGGACAGTCGACGAACAAGTACGGCAGATAGATATATTCCCTACACTGTTGGAGTTGCTTGACATCGAATCGGATCTTTCGAAAAATATCGACGGTAAATCACTGTTACCACCGGCAGCTGTCGAAGACAGAGAAGCATATATGCGAGCTACGGGGGGTGTACTGAGAGATGGGCGAGGAAACAGTTGGAAACGGGCTATCCGAGCAAATGGGTTCAAATATGTGGAGTACCCCAACAGGGATTGGTCGCCGGAGCTATACGATCTGGATGCAGATCCATTGGAATTGAATCCGATCAAAGATGAGCGACTCCAGAGCCAACTGAAAAAGTATCTTCCGACGGAAGGGTTACAGGATATAGAAAAATCAGATACCGACGATTTACTTCGTGATTTGGGCTATTTATAGGCTTGCCACCTTTCAGTGAGGCTGGTCATCGTCCAAACCCGTTTTCACAAGGCTTATTCATGATTTGAAACTGTAACAAGGTAATGAAAGATACAAATAAGGAAAAAATAAGCAATCTTGCTACGAGTGATGCACGCACTCTTCTCAGGCAGTTCTATCACATACCCGTTCTACTTGGGCTGATGGCGATCATGCTCGCTACTCGTCTCCAAGCATTGGAGAATTTTCACACAGCTGACAGTGTTGTGTTCCGTGGCAACGACCCGTGGTATCACTTCCGAGAGACCACCTATCTCCTCGAAAACTTCCCGTCGACACTTCCATTTGATCCGTGGACGAACTACCCCTCTGGAACGAGTGCCGACCAGTTCGGGACGTTGTTTGACCAGATCGTTTCGGCGTTCATTCTCGTAACAAGTTTTGGCGACCCATCTCCAGAGTACGCGGGTGTGATTATGCTCATCGCTGCACCGGTTTTCGCCGTTGCTGCGATCGTTCCGACGTATCTGATCGCAGCGCGGTTTGCCGGACGCGCTCCGGCGCTCGTCGGAATTGCAGTTCTCGCACTTCTTCCAGGGACGTTTTTCAACTATACGTTGGTTGGCTTTTACGATCATCATGCTGCCGAAGTGTTCTTTCAGGCGCTCGGTGTGTTTGCCTTTGTCGCTGCCCTCGCAGTAGCTCAGCGTGAACAGCCGATCTGGGAGCTAGTTGTCGACCGAGACTTCGAAGCACTCCGTAGGCCGCTGGTTTATTCAGTGGGCGCTGGTGTGGCGGCAGCACTCTACATGTGGGCGTGGGTTCCCGGTGCGCTTCTCATCGGCTTTACGGGTATCTTCTTCGCGATCAAACTCACGAGCGAGGTATATCACGATCGGAGCCCGGAACCGATCGCGTTCGTCGGAGCGGTTTCGATGATTGTGGCGGGGCTGCTCATGTTCGTTCCGTTGAATAACTTCACGATCGGTGGTCCAAACGAGTACTCGCTGCTCCAAGTGATTCTTCCCATGGGTGTCGGATTTGGATGTATCTTCCTCAGTTATCTCGCCAGATTCTGGGAGACGCGTGATCTCGATACGTCATTATACCCAGTTGCAGTTGGTGGTATCCTCGCCGTTCTGGCGATTGTGTTCTCAAGTTTTGTTGGAGACCTCAGCAGCCAAGCTCTTGGTAGAATCGGCTTTAGTGCCTCTGCATCCGCTGGGACGATCGGTGAAGCTCAACCGTTCCTCGGCAGTGGTTCGCCATTTGGCACAATTTTCTCCGAGTACGGCCTCGCGTTCTTTACTGCACTCGTCGCTGCGCTCATCGTACTCGGTCGACCCCTCTATCGGAGCGACAACAGTCGAGATACGTGGTATCTCATTGGAAGTCTCGCCACGGTTGGGCTGATCTATCTTGGGTCACCCGTTCTCGATTCGATCGCCGGCGTATTTGGAACCGAGTGGCAGGTTCTTGGTCTCATTATCGCCGCAGCGTTACTCGTCGGTGCAACGTTCCGCCACCGATATGATGCAGTTGAACTCTACTTGCTCGTCTGGGCTGCGTTCATTACCTCGGCGGCGTTCACCCAAGTCAGGTTCAACTATTATCTCGCAATTGTCGTCGCAGTGTTCACTGCGATTTTCGTCGCCCAAGTTCTCGAATATGTCGACTTAGAGGCAACGGGCGAATCAGTCATTGAGTCGGCTCGAAGCCTCGAAGGTTGGCAGATGATGGTTCTGGTGACTGCATTTGTACTCATTCTCGCGCCATTGCTGGTTCCGTTCGGCAGTTCGGCATGGGCCGCTGGCAGTCCTGACGCCAATGGCCCTGGCGCAGTAACCCAGTGGGAAGATAGCCTCGAATGGATGAGCAGCGAGACCCCACAGCCGGGCGAACTCGAAGGTGCTGACAATCCAATGGAGCTGTACGGCACGTACGACCGCCCTGCTGACGACGACTTTGAATATGAAGAGGGAGCCTACGGCGTCCAATCGTGGTGGGACTACGGTCACTGGATCACATCGATTGGCGAGCGTATCCCGAACGCTAACCCGTTCCAGCAGGGTGCCTCTGAAGCAGCTAACTACCTGTTGGCACCCTCGGAAGAGCGGGCTGCTGACGCCCTTGACGAAAAGATGGGCGAAGACGGCCAGACACGGTATGTCATGGTCGACAACCAGATGGTGAGTGCAAACCAGAAACTCACCGCACCGACGGTGTTCTATGATGACGGCGAAGTAGAACAGTCTGATCTCTTCGAGCAGGCTGTCAGCCTGCCATCGAGCGAAGAGGACACAAACGCCATACTGCAAAATCAGCAGGCACTTCAGCAAAGATCCGTCCAAATCCACACTCAGCGGTACTACGAGAGCCAAATGGTTCGGCTCTACCAGTACCACGGCAGTGCGGCCGAGCCAGAGCCGATCGTGATTGAGCCGAAAGACACGGTTGAGTTCGATGGACAACAGTACTCACTCCCTAACTTCAACCCAGAAGAGGACGTCCGAACCTTTGACTCGATGTCAGAGGCAGAGGAATATGTCGACGAGAATCCCGATGCCCAGATCGGTGGGCTTGGATCCAACCCGACAGAGCGTGTCGACGCGCTCGAACATTACCGACTGGTCAAAGCCAGCGAGTCAAACGTCCAACAACAGCTAGCCATCACGGCCCAAGCCACAGGTCTCGACCTCGAACAGCTGTTCGATACGACACCGCACTCGGTCAAAACTTTCGAGCGAGTCCCCGGTGCAACAGTCGAGGGAAGTGGTGCTGAGCCCGACAGCGAGGTCAGCGCAACCGTCGAGATGGAGGTCCCAGAGACGGGCGAGACGTTCGACTACACCCAGTATGCCACCGCCGATGAGGACGGGAACTTCGAGATGACACTTCCGTACTCAACGACGGGCTACGACGAGTTCGGTCCTGATGAGGGCTACACGAACACCTCTGTCGAGGCAACGGGCGAGTACGACATTACGACTGACGACGGTGGCGACACCCAGGTCGACGTCGAAGAAGCACAGGTCGTTGGCGAAAACGAAGAAGCAGTAACCGTCGACCTCGAAGCGTAGTCGAGCTTTCGAGGCGTAGTCACTTCCTACTTGATTTTTGGACCGACCACAGAGTCAGTAGTCGGTCATTACTGTCGAACAATTTCTCAGACGAATCACACTCACAGACTCGGCTGTCGTAGTCAACGACTACCGCTCACCCACAACGAGTCGACGCTAACGACGATATACAAACCCGAACTAACAATGCCGTCGGTCACCCATCGGATAGTAATGACGACGCTCCGCGAGCTGGCCGGTATCTACCTCCGTGGACTCTGTATGGGGGCGGCCGACGCCGTCCCTGGGGTCTCTGGTGGGACAATCGCGCTGATCACTGGTATCTACGAGCGGCTGATCAGTGCGATCACAGCCATCGAACCGGATCGGCTCCGTGCGCTCGTCGGCGGCCTTCGCGAAGACGGTCGACCAGAGGCGATCGAGGCACTCCGCGAATTTGACACCGGTTTTCTGCTTGCTCTCGGTGCCGGTATCGCGACGGCGATCGTGATCGTGCTCCGAATCATTAGCGTTCTCTTAGAAACAAACCCCGTCGAAACCTACGGCTTTTTTTTCGGCCTAATCGGAGCCTCGGCAGTCGTTCTCTACAGCGAGGTCTCGCTATCGACGCGGGGCAGACAGACGGCTGCAGCCAGCGGGTTCGCATTGGCATTTTTATTGTCGGGGTATGCGGCCTCGACCGTTGGTTCCACCCTCCCAGTGGTGTTCGTCGCTGGCGGCGTGGCAGTCAGTGCGATGATCCTGCCGGGGATCTCCGGCTCGTTGCTGTTGCTCATGCTCGGCCAGTACGAGTACATGTCGACCACGCTGAGCCGGTTTACCGACGCGCTCGTCGGCACACTCAACGGTGGCGGAATCGAAACGGTGATCGAAACGGCCACACCCGTGATCGTGTTTATGAGTGGCGGCCTGGTCGGACTAGTGACGATCTCACACAGTATCCGGTGGGCGCTCGAACGCTACCGCGAAGCGACGCTCGCGTTTCTCGTGAGTCTCATCGTCGGTGCGCTTCGGGCTCCGGTCGAACAGACGAGCATCGAACTGGCAGCAATGGAGACCGTCTGGACCACCTCGACTGCTGGGCTGTTTCTGTTGTCCGCCGCCGTCGGTGCAGGCGCAGTCGTGGTCGTCGACCGACTGGCTGGCGGAATCGAAACCGGCCAGTCACGTCCTGCGTGATTCTTATTCGCGCGGGACGGCGATGTTCTGGAGCGGTCCGCCGCACCCCTCGCAGGTCGTCAGTCGCTCGTCGCTGATCCTCCGTTCTCCACAGTCGAGACATTCGAAGTAGCCCCGGTCCGGAGAGAACGGATCGATTTCTGCGTTATTCGGTATCATATGCCGATCTAGATGTCTGCCAACAAATAAAACTTTGTCACAGTTTTCCACAGGTTTTGCTTCATATGGTGACGTTGTCGAGTATTTATACGCATTGTTGGTTCTGTAGTGGTTGTTTGTCCAACCGTCACTCGGTCGTTGGTGGCCAACCGTTTATATGCCAACTCACATGATCGAGGGCGGATCAACAAGTCATGTTTAACTCTGTGTGTGACTCCACTTCGAGCATGACCGTGAGGCTTCGTCGACCGACAGCGCGCACCTGCGAACGGTGTGGAAGAACTGAACAGTGGAACCCGACGACCGCGTCGTGGGAGATCGCCGACGATGAGCCGGGCAGTATCTACTGCATTCATGAGTGGGATATAAATGGCCAGTTCGTTCCGTTCGAGGAGTTCGAGTAGTACCGAGCTGTAACGGTAGGGTCGACCGAGAGGTAGACCGACACTGAGTCACCGTCTATTTATGTCTGCGGGTCAGCTATCGATACAACCAACGCGCTGTTCCCGTATGACAGACGCGCAATCGAATCGGGTCTTCGGCTCTGGCGGTGTGGTGCGGTTCGCTTTCGGCTGCTCTCGATCGTCTCGATTTCGCTGGCTGTCTGCGTGTGAACCGTCCCGTTCGGCATATCTATGGAAATCGAAATTGCGACAGTAGGCGGCTACGAAGAGGTCGGTCGACAGATGACTGCGGTCCGTATGGATGACGACATCGTCATCTTCGATATGGGCCTCAACCTCTCACAGGTATTGATTCACGACAACGTCCAGACCGAGCGCATGCACAGCCTGGACCTGATCGACATGGGCGCGATCCCCGACGACCGGGTCATGAGCGAACTCGACGGCGACGTCAAGGCCATCGTCCCGACCCACGGTCACCTCGATCACATCGGTGCGATCCCCAAACTCGCCCACCGCTACGACGCGCCCATCGTCGCCACCCCCTTCACGATCGAACTCGTCCGCGAGCAGATTCGCGACGAGGGCAAGTTCGACGTCCAAAACGACCTCCAGGTGATGAACGCAGGCGAAACAATGCGCATCGGTGACAAAACCGAACTGGAGTTCGTCAACGTCACTCACTCGACGCTCGATGCGATCAATCCCGTCCTTCACACCCCTGAAGGGGCCATTGTCTACGGCCTCGACAAACGCATCGACCACACACCCGTGCTGGGCGATCCGTTCGACATGCAGCGGTTCAAGGAGATCGGCCGCGAGGGTGACGGCGTCCTCTGTTACATCGAGGACTGTACCAACGCGAACAAAAAGGGTCGCACGCCCTCCGAGTCGGTCGCTCGCAAAGAGCTCCACGACACAATGTTGAGCCTCGAAGACTACAACGGTGGGATGGTTGCGACGACGTTCGCCAGCCACATCGCTCGTGTCTCTAGCCTGCTCGAATTCTCGAAAGAGATCGGCCGCAAGCCGATTCTCTTGGGTCGCTCGATGGAGAAATACACCGGGACGGCACGACATCTGGACGTCGACCTGCCCGACGACATCGAGATGTACGGTCATCGACGCGCCATCGACCAGAGCCTCAACCGCATTATGAAAGATGGGAAAGAAAACTTCCTGCCGATCGTGACGGGCCACCAGGGCGAGCCACGCGCACTCCTCACGCGAATGGGCCGCGGCGAGACCAACTATGACTTCGATCAGGGTGACAAGGTCATCTTCTCGGCGGGGATCATCCCCGAGCCGACCAACGAGGGTAACCGCTATCAGTCCGAGCGCCTCCTCAAAATGCAGGGCGCACGTATCTACGACGATATTCACGTCTCGGGCCACCTCTGTCAGGAGGGCCACTACCAGATGCTCGATGCGCTTCAGCCCAAAGAGCTGATTCCGGCTCACCAGAACCTCAAAGGCATGGCGGGCTACGTCGACACCGCGGGTTCGTTCGGCTACGAACTCGGTCGGGACCTCCACACGACCCGCAACGGCAACATCATCCAGATCACCGAATAGTCGGCTCCTGTGGGCGTTCCCATCTTGTGGGAACCGGCCAGACGGTTTTGGTACGTCACCCTAACCGTCGACTGTTGGGATGATATCGATCAGCAAACTCCTTTGTGACCTCGATGCCGAGAGCGACGGGCTTCGGTACGCAGCGGCCGCAGAGTCGACCAAGCCACAGATCACGGAGACCAAACAGCGTCGACCGGTGGTCGTCTGGAATACGACTCAGCAGTGCAACCTTTACAAATAATCAAGGTGATTGCCTCGGGGCTCCACTTCGAGGGTGAAGCCGACACTCAATCGTATCCTGTTCGTTCGATATACCGTTCAATCGTCTCTGTTGAGACTGTTCTTGCCATTCCGGTGTAGTGCGACTGTTCTCAGAACCCACCACTCCACAGATATCCTTCCAAATTCTGTTCGTGCTGTTAACACATCTCTCAGCTGTGACGTCTTGATTGTCCGCACAATCTTGGTCGATGCGTGCTTCGGGTGGGCAGAGAGGAACAGATGTACGTGGTCGAGTGAGATGTGGAGCGACAGTATATTGTATTCGTACTCGTCGCACACGTCGCGGAAACTTCATTCCAGCGAGTCCTCGATCGGTTCGAGAATCGCGTGACGGTATTTCGGACACCACACGAAGTGGTAGTTGAAGTTATACACCGTGTGATTCGACTACTTTTTGCCCATACAGACAATACGTGGATAAGAATTAAGCATTTCAGTATCTAAGTAAGAAAGTGAGATGACGAAACGACTGTCCGTGGACTTTGAGGACGACGTGTACAAGAAGTTCTCGAAGAAGTGCATAGAGGTTGACGAAACTAAGTCCGACGTAGTGCGCGGGCTTGTCAACGACTGGCTCAACGAATCCGAAGAATGACCGACACACAGGCCCTCCTCAAGACGCTGGACTTCCAACTCAACATCCAGAGTGACAACGAGAGCCTACTGTACGACGCCACTCTCGAAGCCCGCTCAGTGTACAATGAAACCATCAGACTCGCCAAAGAAGGCGTGGACTGGGACGCGATTCCCGACCGTGTGGCCGACGACGCCAACCTCGTAAAAAACACAACTCAACGCGTCGTCGCCAAAGCACTCGGTGCGATGGAGAACTACTACGAGTACGACGACTTCGGACTCCCGAGTCACACCAAGGACGGTGCGTACCCCCTTCGTGCGAACTACGAGGAAGGGTATAACCTATCGCTCGCCGACGATGGAGACGTGGAATTCCGCATCAGCGCGAAGCCGTACAAACACGTTAAAGGCGTCCTCGAAGGTGACGACGCTCATCTCGACATTCTCGAGACCGCACTCGAAAGCGACGAGTGGAAGATTGGGACAGCAGAAGCCCTGTTCCACAACGACAACCCTGAGTTACACGTCAACGTCACCAACACCGAACAGACCGTTCGAGACAAGCACGACTCACGGACGGTCATCGGTGTGGACGTGAACGAGGACAACGTGGCCCTCAGCGCACTCTCCGAGGATGGCGTCGAAGACACGCTTGTCATCGACTTCCCCGAAATCAAGTTCGAGCGCCACCGTTACTTCACGATGCGGAAGCGTGTTCAAAACGCAGGGAAAGATAGTGTTCACCACACGCTAGAAGGTCGAGAAGAACGGTTTGTCCGTGACAGACTCCACAAGGTATCTCGACACATCGTGGAGTGGAGCCATAAGTTCGGGAAGCCGTGCATCGTCTTTGAAGACCTCAAAGAGATGCGCGATAGTATCGACTACGGTACGCGGATGAACCGACGCTTGCACCACCTCCCATTCCGCGCTCTTCAGTACTACACGTCGTACAAGGCGTCGTTTGAGGGGATTCCGACCGCATGGATTGACCCGGCATACACGAGCCAGCGGTGTCCGATCTGTGGACACACGGAGTGTGCGAATCGTAACAAAAAGCGCTTCAAGTGCCGGTCGTGCGGGCATCAAGACCACAGTGACCGTGGTGCAAGCGTCAACATCGCTGTGAAAGGAATCAAGAAACTCGATTGGAATGTGCCTGCTCTCAACAGCCTTCCCGTTGTTCGGAAGGTGCGACGGCAGGCATCGGGGGCTGTGGACGCCCCGACCGTGACCCACCCGACCGTTTGAGGCTATCAGGCCGATGGTCGTGTGGGAGTGTCCGACTAAACCACGGGAAGCCTTTTGGGCTTAACTCCAAGGCAGTTCACTGCAGTCACTGCTATGCTGGTGCGTGTGACCAAGCCGGACCAAATGAGCTGTCCACGGAGGAGGGCAAGTACCTCCTCGAACAGCTATCCGACTTCGGCGTTCCTGTCGTCCTGTTTTCGGGTGGCGAGCCACTCGTCCGCCAGGACCTTCCCGAACTGGTCGACTATGCTTCCGACCTCGGTATCAGGCCGGTATTATCAACCAACGGGACGCTGCTCACCCGCGAGAATGTCCGCGAACTCAAGGAGGCTGGCCTCGCGTACGCCGGGGTGTCGGTCGACGGTCTCGAAGCCCGAAACGACGAGTTCCGCGGCCAAGCAGGTGCGTTTCAGGCTGCCATTCGCGGTATCAAGGCCTGTCTCGACGTGGGCGTCAAAACCGGCCTCCGGTATACGATCACGAAATACAACGACGAAGACCTCGAATCGATTATCGACCTGCTGACTGACGTGGGCGTCGACCGCTTTTGTTTCTATCACCTCGATTATGGTGGTCGAGGCCGGGAGATCGTCGACGCTGACCTGACGCCCACCGAGAAACGCGAGGCTGTCGAGACGCTCTGTGATCTCACCCGTGAGTACCATGCCCGAGGCGAAGAGATCGAGACACTGCTGGTCGGCAACTACGCCGTTGCGGGCTTTCTCGTTGAGTACGCCCGCCGAGAGATGGGCGAGACACACGCGAAGCAAGTCGAGGCCTACCTCCAGCAAAACGGCGGTGATCCCACAGGTGAGCGCGTGGCCGATGTCGATCCACGGGGCAACGTCCACCTCAATCAGTTCTGGCAGGGGTATTCCGTGGGAAACGTTTGCGACCGAACCTTCGGCGAGATATGGTCCGACGAATCGGATACGTTAGTCCGGAAGCTCCGTAACCGCACTGATCACCTTACTGGTCGATGTGCGGACTGTCGCTATCAATCGATCTGTCGGGGCGGATCACCGCTTCGATCCCTAACCGTCAACGGCGACCCATTCGCGCCTGATCCACAGTGCTATCTCACAGCCGAAGAGATCGGAATCGCCCCTCACTAATCTACCGGTTTGATAATATATTTGATATTATCTCTGGACAGTGCTCTTGCAGTCGAACTCTTCGTCATTGGTGACAATCACCTCGGTTCCCCGCACTCGGTGGTTCGCGAAAAGCAGTGTATCGTGGGTTGTGTCATGTAATATGCAGCCGTTGGAAGCTGGTCGACGAGATAGCGTGTCATTGCAACGCTGTCGACCGTGTAACGAGTCCTGTTACCACTCTGTTCAGCGCTGTTCTCGAATAGTCGCTTCCATCTCTTCGGCCATCTCTTCTCGCTTTGCTTCGGAGATCTCTTCGTCGACAAGCATTCCACGTCCTGCGGACCGCGTCGCTTTCCTAACTCGGATCCCGTCGTCGGCTTTTTCCCACCGAAGCTCGTCGCCCTCTTCAAGATTGAACTCCTCACGGAGGGCCTTTGGAATGGTGACCTGACCTTTCCGTGTGATGAGCGTTGTTTTGATTTCGGTGTTATCGTCGCCACTCATACTGAGCACTACGTGGTGTAGTACTATATTTACGTCCCTGATTAGCTGGCCGCCTTCATCGACCACACCGCCAGCAGCCCAAGCAAAACGGCCGGAATCAGCGGGAGGACCAAAAACGTCGTAATGAAGGGCAAGCCGAACGCTCCCGGAGCAGCTGGAAACAGATAAATCACGCTGGGAATCAAGAGAAAACAGACGAAGACACCAGCGACGAGAATCCACCCACCAGCGTCGAATCCTTCGCCTTCTGGCTTCCCAGTGTACGGTTCGGAATCGGCCCTCTCGACCCCGTCCGTCTCGTCCGGCCGGTGGACGTAGCCCCCATCGTCGACCCGTGATGAAGTCTCGTCGACCGCGTCGCTGGTGTCGGAACTCACAGTCGACATAGTCGTGTGAGTGGCAAAGCCCTCACGGTTTTGGCCACGGTATTCGAGGGGTTTTAACTGACAGGCTCCAAGATGCTGGTATGAGCAAGCAGGAAGGCCGCGAGCGGTCGGGTAAGGACCCGAATCTGCGGAGCAGCGAAGTCACCGAGGGTACCGATCAAGCCCCCTCCCGCGCGATGTTTCGGGCGATGGGCTACGACGACGAGGACCTTTCGTCGCCGATGGTCGGGGTCGCCAACTGTGCGGCCGACATCACGCCGTGTAACGTCCACCTCGATGATGTCGCCGAAGCCGCTTACGCGGGCGTCGACAACGCCGGAGGGATGCCGATCGAGTTCAACACGATCACGATCTCGGATGCCATCTCAATGGGCACCGAAGGAATGAAAGCCTCGCTTATCTCTCGGGAGATCATTGCTGACAGTGTCGAACTCGTCTCGTTCGGCGAGCGGATGGACGGGCTCGTTACCATCGGCGGCTGTGACAAGAACATGCCAGGAATGATGATGGCGATGATTCGCACCGATCTCCCCTCTGTTTTCGTCTATGGCGGTTCGATCATGCCCGGTGAACACGGTGGCCGCGAGGTCACCATCCAGAACGTCTTCGAAGGTGTGGGTGCAGTCGCCCAGGGTGACATGAGTGAGGACGAGCTCGATGAGATGGAGCGCCACGCCTGCCCGGGTGCGGGGTCATGTGGCGGGATGTTCACCGCCAACACGATGGCCTCAATCAGCGAGACGCTCGGACTGGCCCCGCTTGGCTCGGCGGCCGCACCAGCCGAACACGAGGATCGCTACGAGATCGCCGAACGATCCGGCGAGATTGCTCTCGATGTCATCAAAAACGACCGTCGACCCTCCGACATCCTCTCGAAAAAATCATTCGAGAATGCCATCGCTCTGCAGGTGGCAACGGGTGGGTCGACCAACGCGGTGCTCCACCTGCTTGCGCTCGCTGCGGAGGCGGGAATCGACCTCGACATTACGGAGTTCGACGAGATCTCGCGCCGAACCCCGAAAATCATCAACCTCCAGCCCGGGGGCACGCGCGTGATGAACGATCTGTTCGAGATCGGCGGCGTCCCGGTCGTCTTGCGCCGCATGTTAAATGCTGATTTAATCCACGGCGACGCGATGACCGTCACGGGCCGGACCATCGCCGAGGAACTCGCCCACCTCGAAGCTGAGGGCCTGCTTGCCGAAGATGACGAGATCGAGGCCGACTACTTCTACACGGTCGACGATCCCTACCAGGAAGAAGGTGCGATCAAGATCCTCACCGGCAACCTCTCACCTGATGGCAGCGTCCTGAAGGTCACGGGAGACGACAAGTTCCACCACGAGGGTCCTGCGCGCATCTTCGAAAACGAGGAAGCGGCGATGGCCTACGTCCAGAAGGGCCACATCGAGTCGGGTGACGTGCTCGTCATCCGCAACGAGGGACCACGCGGTGGTCCCGGGATGCGCGAAATGCTCGGCGTTACCGCCGCGGTGGTCGGTGCGGGACACGAAGACGACGTGGCACTACTCACCGACGGTCGGTTCTCCGGTGCGACACGTGGACCGATGATCGGCCACGTCGCCCCCGAGGCCAAAGATGGCGGCCCCATTGGGCTACTTGAAGACGGCGATACCGTCACCGTCGACATCCCGGCCCGTGAACTCTCAGTCGATCTTTCGGACGACGAACTCGCTGAGCGCCGCGAGTCGTGGGAGCCGCGGCCGCCGCAGTACACCAACGGTGTCCTCGCAAAGTACGCCCGCGACTTCGGCTCGGCCGCCAAAGGTGCAGTGACGAATCCAGGCTTAGTCGACAACGACTAACACGCCCTACAGTTTTTGCAGGCCTTCGAAACAGAACTGCGCAGCTACCTACCAACGACGACTACTGAGAACTGAGTCTTCGACCGATGCTGTCCGCAGTTCGGATCGCATCACGAACCATCGGCGGTGTCACGTCGAATGGTTCGTTGTGAATCGTCTCGGCTTCGTCACAGGCCGTTTCTGCGACGGTATCGAGTTGGTCACGCGTCGGATCCTCAAGGCCAATGTCTGTCAGTGTCGTCGGCAGTCCGATGGCCTGTGAGAACTGCACGTAGTCTTCGATGAAGGCGTCGTCTCGGCCCTCAAGGACGAGTTGTGAGATCGTTCCAATGTTTACCTTCTCCCCATGTGTTGCATCGTGTGTCGCATCGATCTGGGTCAGCCCGTTGTGCACAGAGTGGGCTGCAGCAAGCCCGCCGCTCTCGAAGCCGAGCCCACTCAGCAGTGTGTTGGCTTCGGTAACTGCCTCGACGCTTTCGGTGACTGCACCGTTATCAACCGCGTCGACGGCAGTGATTCCATGTTGACGGAGTGTCGTATAACAGAGCTCTGCGAGTTGGTGTCCTGCACGGGTTGGTTTGCCGCCGCCAATCGTCTCGCCGTGTGATTGCTGAGTAGCATCCGCTTCGAACCACGTTGCGAGTCCGTCGGCAATCCCTGAGCGGAACAATCGGGTCGGTGCAGCCGCGATGATCTCAGTATCAACGAGAACGAGGTCGGGATGTTGCTCGTAGAACCAGTATTCTTCGAACTCACCGTGCTCACTGTATATTACTGAGAGCGCGCTTGTCGGAGCGTCGGTTGAGGCGATTGTCGGCATCGAAACCATCGCACCCCCGGTTTCTTCTCGGACGGCTTTGGCAGTGTCCAGTGCCTTGCCACCTCCTGCACCAATAATAATCTCTGCGGCTCGATCTGCTGCCACATCTCCAATTCGGTCGATCTCTTGTTGAGAGGATTCGCCGCCGAATTCGATTGATGAGGCAGCTATTCCGGCTTCTTCGAGACTCCCGACGACCGTTTCCTCAACGAGATCGAGGACAATCTTGTCGGCGAGCAACAGAGTGGTCTCTCCGAGATGTTCGGTATGCTCGGCTATTTCAGTAGCTACGCCACGACCCTGAACGTACGCAGCAGGGGATTTGAATACGTTTGTCATAAGGCCTCTGTCTACTGGTTCTGCACCAAAGAGAATAAAAGATGATGAAGGTTTTGTATACAGACAGCCGTCGACTGTTTGCGTGTTGTGTCGACCAATACGGTTCCATGCCTGCGAAGTAGGTCCCTCGTAGTATCCTGTGTTCTGTGGTGGTCACTCTCAGGAGCTGCGTGTCGCATCATCCAACGGGCGCGGATCGGAATCGGGCAATGTAAATGGTATTTAGGACTGTTAGCTCACGCGAAGTGGGTACTCTTCAACACCGTATATAAACGAACTCCGGAGGGGTCGGAGCTCTGTGTCGACCGGCTCGATTGTCTCAAAGCGTTCGAGTAACATGTCAAACGCGATTTTCGCTTCGAGCCGCGCGAGCGGTGCGCCCAGACAGTAGTGGGTGCCGTAACCGAACGAGAGATGTTGGTTCGGCTGTCGATTCGGAACGAACTCATCTGCTCGGTCAAACATCCGTTCGTCGCGGTTGGCCGACCCGAGCCACGCTACCACGCCCTCGCCTGCGGGGATCTCTTGGCCACCGAGTTCGGTCGACTCCGTGGTCACCCGAAACAAGGCTTGGACGGGCGAGCGGTAGCGAAGGGCCTCTTCGATGGCGGTCGCCACTCTCGTTTCGCCACTCTGCAACGCATCAAATAGCCCGGGACGGGCAGTAAAGCACCGCATCGCGTTGGTGATTAGGTTCGTCGTGGTGATGTTGCCCGCGACCAGCAAGAGGGTACAGAAGCCGACCATCTCACGCTCAGAAAGGCGCTGGCCGTCGACTTCGGCCTCTATTATCGCCGTAATGAGATCGTCCTGGGGTTCGGCTCGCCGCGCTTCGATTAGTTCACCAAAGTACTCGCTCATCTCGCGCTGGGTTTCTTGTTGTTGCTGTTGGAATGTCTCCATTGCGGCTTCGGTTTTCGCAGTCGGTCGCTCGATGAGCGTATCCGACCACTGTTTGAACATCGTGCGATCGTCAGTCGGCACCCCGAGCATCATCGCAATCACGTCGACCGGCATTGGATAGGCTACCTCGGAGACGAGATCGAACTCGTCGTCGAGGTTCTCTACATACTCCGCCGTCAGTCGTTCGATCTGCGCTTTCAGTTCACCGATTGCTCGTGGTCGAAAGAACTCCTCGACAACACCACGGAGTCGACCGTGCTCCGGCGGATCGGCGAACAACATCGTATCGAACACCGGGGGCGGTTCGCCCTCCGAGTCAGCGATTTCGTCGGCGAAACCGGGCATGTTCGAGGGGTCAGACGAGAAGAGTACGTCGTTGTCAAGGATCTGTTTGACATCATCGTACCGAAACACGTCCCACAGTTCGCGGTCGGCGTCGTATCGAACCGGTGACTCGGCTCGCATCTCTCGGTACCAGTCGAACGGTTCGAGCCAGCGCTCGCGACTCGCCAACGGTTCGGGAAAACTCACTGCCGGTCGACTGGGATCGGCGGCACTCATGTCATATATTGTTGGTTCTGTGAGGGTAACTGTTCGCACCCGTCGGATTCAGAGGGTATTTTGATATCACAAATCCAGCACAACCCCGATCTTTTGACCGCCTCGGCCGAAGGTGGGGTGATGAGTTCGTCCGTGACTGGCCACCTCCTAGATTCGTTTCCCTACGTCCGCGTCGGCAGTGGCGACAAGCAACTGGTGGTGATTCCCGGCTTCGGCGACGCGCTGTTCGGTGGCTGGTATCCACCTACGGCCGCGTGGGCACTCGCGAGCTACTTCCACCGGTTCACTGACGAGTATACGATTCACCTGATCAGCCGACCGCGTGGGCTGCCAGAGAACTACAGTATTGACGATGCGACCGAGCAGTACGGCCAGATTCTTGACTCGGTGCCGACTCCAATCGACGTGCTCGGGATCTCAATGGGCGGCTTCATTGGACAGGAACTTGCCGCCCGCTATCCCGAACTCGTGAACCAACTGGTCGTCACCTGCTCGGGAACCCGCGTCGCCGACGCCGGGCGGTCGACCGTCGAGCGATGGAAAGCGTACGCCGACGACCACCGTTGGTTTCGGCTCCGATCCGAGCTGGCGACGACGCTCTACAGCCGCCGCGACTGGCGGCACTACGTCTTTCCGTCGACGATCCAGACGGCTGGCCGGTTTATCCTCCCACAACCGGCGAGGCCGACCGACGTCTCGCGGTCGCTCGCTGCGATTCTCGACTACGACGGGACGGCAACGCTCGACGACATCGAAGCCGAGACGCTCGTAATCGGCGGGAGCGACGACCCGTTTTTCCCTGAATCCATCCTCCGCGAAACCGCTGACGGCATCCCGAACGCCCGTGTCCATCCAATCGACGGAACGAAACACGGCGCGTTCGACGAGCGCAAGCGACTTCACGACGGCCGCCTGCAGGCCTTCCTTACGGATCCACAGCAGGTCTGTGCGGACTGACTGTCGACCGCTCGCCCCAACCGACAGGTCGTATAACAACCCGATACAGTCGCTCTATCCGCCATATTCGGCCCGCAGCGTTTTGCACGTGACGACGCACTCTCCCACCATGTCCGAGTCAGATTCCGACGCAGATCCGGAGCCAGAATTCGAAGCAGAGCCCGGCGTCGACGAGGATATCCAAGACGATACCGACGAGTCGGGACTCGACGTTCCAGACCCTAAGTTAGGTCAGGCCACCATCGTCTTCGACGACCCCGACGGCGAGAAAACGAGCCGCTCGGTCGACAACGAACACATCGTCTACTTCCAAGACCACTGGCAGCTCAAAACCGGCACCGACGACGAGGGAAACGATGTTATCCGCCGAATCCCTCGCCAGCGCGTCCACTACGTCGAACGTTCGGTCGAAAAGTTCCAAGACCGCGTCGACGCAATGATCGACCAGGCCCGCAAGCGACTCCCGATCTAAACTCCGCCACCGACCGGGTTTTCCCATCGATTTAAATACACGAATCCGGTTAGCCACCAGTTACTGTCAGTTATTTTTTGCGCACCATCCAGGAGCCGTGGCTGGACAGCAGATTCATATCTCCTTGCGCGAAGACTCATCGAGATGAAACACTGTATGGGCTGCGGAGATCGAATCCGCCGTCAAAAACCGGAAAACGGAGAGTATGGGATTCCTGCGGTCGACGGGCGACGGTATCCCGAGCGGTGTCCGAACTGCGATCACGCCGTTACATAACGCAAAGTAGCCGTCGACTACGGCCGACTCTCATTCGTTACTGTCACACTGATCTCATACTACTGCATACGTGACAATACAGTTACTTTTGAGAGTCGAACCCGTGGTTTGGTATCATGGTTCAGTTCGTCTGTTACGGCGGCAAAGGCGGCGTCGGGAAGACGACGCTCGCGGCGTCGACGGGTGTTGCAGCCGCTACTCGGGGCCACGAGACGCTCGTTATCTCGACCGATCCAGCCCATTCGCTGGCCGATGCGTTCGGAATCGAGCCGAGTCCTGGACAGATAGCGGTCGACGATGACCTCTGGATCGAAGAGCTCTCGCCCGACGCCGGAGAGCAAGCCTACCGCGCTATCGT
Organism: Halohasta sp. A2; assembly: GCF_056175805.1. NCBI lineage: Archaea > Methanobacteriati > Methanobacteriota > Halobacteria > Halobacteriales > Haloferacaceae > Halohasta > Halohasta sp. A2. Next base: position 21,972 of record NZ_JAQFWV010000029.1, read on the forward strand.
CGACTCGCTAGCGACCGAACTCCGGTCGGCGGGTATCCGACTCGACGACGAGGCCGTCGAACGGCTGTTCACCGCTGGCGTCGTGCCCGGAAGCGACGAACTGGCAGCCATCGAGGCGCTGGCTGCCCACAGCGAGGGTACTACATTCGACCGGATCATCGTCGACACGGCTCCCACAGGTCACACACTCCGCCTTTTAGAGCTCCCCTCGGTACTCCGAGAGACCGTCGCGGCGGCCAACTCGCTTCGGGGACAGCTCCGCCGGACGGTCGATACCGCCCGAAGTGCGATGTTTGGCCCAGCCTATCTCTTCGCTCGCCGACGCGCCGAGACCGACGAGTTCGAGGCACTGGCTGGCCGCATGGAGCACGTTAGAGACATCCTAACCGACCCCCAGCGCGTTGATTTTCGGGTGGTCTGTCTCCCCGAACCGATGGCGGTCGCCGAAACGACGCGGCTGGTCGATCAGCTGACAGCGTCCAGGATTCCAGTCGACACGATAGTCGTCAATCGGGTGCTGACGGACGCCGGTTCCGACTGTGAGCGGTGTCAGGCGACCGAAGCAGCCCACCGCGAGCAGATCGAGCGGCTCGAAGCCCAGTTTTCCGACTATCGGCTCGTTGAGATTCCGGCTGTTACCAGCGATCAGACGGCTCGCGAAACGGTCGACCGGATCGCACGCGAACTCCCCGATACGCTGGTCGAGGTCTCGGAGTAGGCACAGGCTACCAAGAGGCAAACGGCTCGCCACGCTGGCTGTGGCGGTTGTAGTCGGTCTGCATCGTGGTGATCGCCTTGGAGAGCGACGCCCCAGCATCGAGTGCTTCGCGTACGCGGGCTTTCTTCCACTGGCTCGGCGTCTCGCCGCGCTCCCAGCGGTCGACCATCGGTACGAGTCGGCGTGCTGTTTCGCTGTTGCTGAGGCCAGCCTCTCGAAGGCCGCAGCGAGCGAGATCGAACAACTCGGGATAGATCACCTCGGGATTGCTGGTTGGCTCGCCGCCGGCCGTGATCCAGAACAGATCGGCTTCAAGCCCGTTGTCGACCGCGTTGTAGAAGCTCCGTTCGGCGTCGGCCCAGTCGAGTTCGACGAGCGGATGGTCGGCGGCGACGCTCCCGCGGATCAGGCCAATAGTGAGCCAGTGGAGGCTGAGCACGTCCTCAACGGTCGGTTGGGTAGGTAGCGGGCGGTACTCGATACGCAGCGAGCCACCGTCACCGGTAGCATCGCCGCCGATGATCGGCCGAACCCATCGCCAGTAGGTGCCGTACTTGTGGGTGAACTCCCAGTAGGGGCGGACTACCGTCGCCGTCTCGTCAGTCGGTGTCTCGTCCCACTCGCTGAGAAACGGGCTACAGGTCCAATCGTCGACGACTCGGTCGACGATCTCGGTCGGCGTCTCGATATCCTGTGGTAAGCAGGCCTTCGTATGCCCGGCGCAGTTGACCGTCTGTTCGAACACCGGAATCCGGAGTTCGTGTGGCGTTTCGCCGACCAGTCGCTTTGGATCGTCGACCTCGCCATAGAGATCGCCGGGCAAAAACGGCGAGTTGGTCGACAGCGCGAGCACCGGCCCAAGCGTTCGGATGGCGGCGTTGAAGAAGGTCGGAAACGCTTCGGTGTCGGGTATTTGCAGATGCGGCTGGATCGAGGCGGTGAGCGATTCGACGAGAATCGTCGAGAACCGGTGGTGTGCGCCCTGCACGTCGAGTTCGATCTCGCCGCCCGCCTCACGAACCAACGTGTTGTCCATCGCACAGTAGCGTGGCTTGGCGGGCATGTTAGTCGCCATCCGGACTCCGTCGTCACGCGAAACGCTGTCCAGATATTCCAGGCTCCCCTCGGCGGGTGGGATCGTCCACATCGCATCGCAGACCAACTGCTGGTCGTCTCTCGCCAGTGCGTCCCAAAGCGAACGAACTGCCGAACGGAGTTCGTCGGCCTGCGCGTCGACGCCCTCGGGGTCGAACCGCTGTGGACTGGCGTTGAGTTCGACGTTGTGGAGACCGATTTCGCGTGCAAAGCGAGGGTCCTCGAACACCCAATCGTCGATCGGTGTGAGTGCACCCGCCGAGTCGACCGCGTACAGTTCGAGCTCCAACCCGACGGCAAACCCGTCGCTATCGAAGGCTCCCTCGACGAGCGAAGCGCGGAGTCGGTCGGCCTGTTCGGCTACCCGCCGATCGAACGTCGACTGGGTGTCAGGGTCGATCGATCGCCGGACGGCCGCCACCACGGTGTCCATACCGGCCTTTCAGGTCGCTGTGTGTTAGTGTTTTCACGTTTGCTCGAATTCGGGCTGGTTCGATTCCGAACGGTCGGTGTCCTGGCGCTGGAACGCCGGATGATTCGATGCTGGGCGACGGCTCTCTGGATCGCTGAGTCGGTCCCCGAGATGCTCCTGAAGCTGTCGATGGCCCTGGTCTGGGCTGTAGTCGACGCCGTGGTAGTGTTTGGCGGCATACCGTGGATGAAATGCGTTGTACTCGTCGTGGGCGTACAGATCGGTCGTGCCGTCGCCGTTCCGAAACAGCATGACGTGGAGCTGGCGCTCGGCGAGCAGGCTCTCGCGCTTTGCCCACGAGCCAGCCTCGCGCCGTCCGTCGGCCAGCGTCTTCCACGCCGAAAGCGGCATGCGCTCGAAGCCGTGAGCCGCCAATAGTGCGTCGACGGCTTCGACTGGCGCGTCGATACGGCCCGCATACTCACGGTATTCGAGTTCGTAGGCTGCATAGCCAGCGCCGAGCCGTCGGGCAAGTCGATCAAGGCCGGGCAACAGCGCCGCCCGCCCGCGGTTCCAGAAGGTCGCGGTCGGTCCGCGATGGGCTGGTTGCAGCACACCGTATAGCAAAACAAGTCCGAACGTTGCCACAACCGGGGCTGCGAAGACCATTGCCCATCAGTTTTCGCCAGCACCGAAAGCCTTTGTGACGCCGCCAGTGCTAGATTGGGCTATATGTCCATGCTGAGATATTCGGTGTATCAACTACTCGTGGGTGAACAAAAACGGTCGACCGTCGTGGTCGGCGGTCACACAGAGGTCCATCACGTCATCCAGCGAGAGGCTGGTCTGGTCTTTTTTGCAGACCACTAGATAATCAAAGGGTTTCTCGCAGGCCGGACAGGCGATCGATGTCGTGTTCTGATAGGTCGCCATCATCTCGTTGTCTCGGCGAGGCGTCAGGTAGTTCACGAGCTCCTGTAGCGATTCGGTCTCCTCGTCGCTCTCAGCGTCGTCCATGTAACACAAACTCACACCATAGAAAATAAAGACATCGCTCAGGTATCGTTTGGGTTGACCGTCACACACCGAATCGTGGTTTCGACCGCGTCGACGGCCGTCTGGCCGAAAACGTACGCAATTGGTTCGATGCCGAACGCACCCTCGTGGTACAGAACCGACGGGACGTCTCCTCGCTCGTCGAGGAGCGACCGAATCCGCTCGGTCCGGTTCTCGTAGCTGGCATCAAACGAGACCGCCTCCAGTCCCGCTTTGTTGGCAGCCGCGAGCAGAGGGTCGCTCGTCGCGAGGTTGACCGCGCCGCGAACCGATTCGTCGACCGCCATCACGGCCAATAGCGTCCGGGCGACGTTCTGGGAGGCTCCGAACTCGGGGTTGGCGGGGACGTTGGCCCGCCCGCGCATCGCGTGGACGCGCCCCGGTACGGCCGCGATGTCGGTCTCGCGTTCGGCTTCGGCGAGCGCCATTCCGATGTTTGAGCCCACATTAGGAATGTGGTCGACGACCCCCGGCGTGTTCGCAAACTGCCGGACGGCGCGTTGGACGTTCCGAAGCACGTCGCGTTCGGCCTGCAACCGAAAATCTCGGCCCCGAACACACAGGTCACAGCCCATTCCCTCCAGCGCCGGCATCTCGTCTTCGTGGACCGCACAGATCGGCCCGCGGTCTTCGAACGTCCGGATGAGTTCGAGCAGTTCGGCGAGCGCCTCGTAGTCGTCGAGCGTGTCGGTGGCAAACCCCTCGGCGATGTATGTGATGGTCTCGCGCATCTGTGGGTGTTCGGCAAAGCGTGGCTCGCCGGTTTGCTTGCCGCTGAGATACTTGCTGACCGCGGCCTGTGAGATGCCGAGTTTCTTTGCGATCGCCTGCTGGGCGAGCCCTCGCTCGTCGAGTTCGACCGCCAGCATCGACCGCGCAGTGGGCAGAAAGCGGTCGACGACGATCTCGCTAGGCAACTGGAGCGTCATCGACCTCTCCTCTTGGGTCTGTCTGTCATGTTCGCCCCCTACTAGGCTGAGGGTCTTAACATTGGCTCACCGGGGCCGTTCGTCTTCGGCCCGGTCGATCCTGGGGAGATCGTACAGTCGCCACTCGCCGTCTTCATCGCGGAGCTCGGCCGAGATTCGATCTGTGCGACCGCTGTTTCGATAGACGAACGAGAGGCGCACACGGTCCGGATCGGTTCTGAGGCACTTGATGTCGATTTCGATCAGGCCGTCGACCCGTTTCAGCCGTCGTCGCTCGGCTTTCGAGATCGGGTCACTGATCGCCTGCGAGTGATGCAGATCGTGGATCTGTTCGCCCGCACTGAATCGGCCGAAGAAGTCGTGGAGAACTGTTTCGGGACGCTGGCTAGTGTCGGTCGCTGTGTCGTCGTGGTCTGCGTGGGTCGCTCGCTCGACAACACACTTGGCGTCGTAGCGCAGGTGGTCGAAGGGTTCGTGCTCAGTCGCGTCGTCCGTTCGGCCGTTGGCCTCGAATTCGTGCTAGATCGTTTCGACGAGATGGCAGATATCGATTCATGGATTATCTCTCATATGATAAGTAATACTCCAGCGCGATGAACTCTCGGCATTCTTTGCCTGGAGGATATCACGCAGTTTTTCTCTATAATGCCCGTGCCTGCAAGTTAGAATAAAGCCATCATGGTCCACTCTGCGAAGCCGGTGGTCTATACATTCGATGACTCCAAAGGGCTAATTGGCTTCTGTTGTGTGTGTGATATTCTCATTCGTCATAAACAATGTGTAATCCGCTAAAGCACTGCCAGAGCTGTCTATTTCGGTATAGAAGGCATAATTCATGTTCGAAAGACTGTGCGAGATTAGAATTACGAAACGACAGTCAACCACAAAGTACTTACCACACATGGTGAATGGTTTAGATACCCCTACCCAGGGTGTTCGCAAGTGAGTACTCCGGCGTTCGGCCACGGTGGGCGAGCGCAGGGAGGAAAGGTGTGGGCGCCGATGCAGTGCGGTGCAGTGCGAAACGAAACAAACTATGACAGAAACAAACTATAGCAACAAACTGCGCGCCGTCTTCCTGGCGTTCATCATGTTCACCAGCGTCTTCGCTGGGACCGTGGCGCTTTCAGGAAGTGCGGCCGCAGACGAGCTCTCAGACCCAGACGTAGAGGATTTAGATGCAGATGAAGCACTTGAATCCGGATCGACGTATTGGGAGGGACAGGAATTGGCATTTAACTCAACCGCCGACGGCTCTTACGATGGTGACCTCGATAGTGGTGATGGTGATCTCTCTGACGATGATGAGATCGAACTTCGAGAATATGATTCGGGCGATGAGGAAATTGGTAGCCTAGAACAGCAAATCAACCTTGAAGACGGTAATGCAACCATTGATACAGAAGATCTCGATGGTGACTATGTCGTTGAAGTCGACGACCGTGTTATCGAATTTGAAAAAGGCGAACCTGTTGAGGACCATTCCGAAGAGAACGGTACTGAGGGTGACTTTGAGATAACTGAACAGGACTTCAGTGCCGAATTCGATGATGACCAGGTCGACGACACTGAAAGTACTGACCTCGAAATAGACACGAACCGTGGCGAATCTGACGTTGTCGTCCACGCCGACGGAGATCTTGACGAGGACGAACTCAACGACTCGTTCAACGACTCTGATAACAACTTCAACGTTAACAAAACTCTAAGTGAAGACGAAGAAGACGACCTTGACGACGATTACGACCTCAACGACGACGACGCAGTCGTTCTTGAGGATGTTGAAGATGCAGACGACGATGTTGTAGACTTCGACGGCGTCGACGAGGGCGAATATGACTTCCAGTTCGATGTTTCAGATACCGCTGCCTCTGATTCAGCATCGATTGAAGTTACTGAGGAAGATGTTGACGCAGAATTTGAAGAGGCTGTGGTGACTGACTCCGCTGGTGACATCACTGAGTTCACCGTTGAGATGGAAGACACTGACGAGGCCTTCGTCCAGATCGGTGATGAGGACGTTGGTTTCGTTGATGTGCTTCAAGTCAAAGACGATGATGATGACGACGAAGCAACCTTCGAAGTCAACACCCGAACACTCGGAACGAACACCTCCGCTGATGAGGTCTACAACTCCGATGACGACGATGTCACGAGTGAGGTTCACAGCGCAGATGACACCGATGCTCGGTTCTACGACGACGATGAGGACGATCGATTCGACCGAAATGGTGGCAGCGATGCTGGCTCCGACTTCGAACTCTACCTCGATGAACTCAGCCTAATTGACGCAGGAGACGAAAATGCTACGGACCAGCTTGAGCGACCGCTTCAGCCTGCCGAGTATGAACTCGTTAGTGCTGACTTCGCAGACGATGGTGAGGGCGAATTCGGTGTGAACGCTGACGGTGACGCCGAAGCAAACGAAGAACTTGACTCGTCGCTCCTTGAACTCGAAGAGCCTGAGATTGGCGACCTGACGACACACGTCGCTCCTGAAGATGATGCTGACGAAGACGACGAGACGGACGATCTCCTCGATTCGGTTACCGAACGTGAGGAAATCGCTGAAGAAGACCGACTCGTCATCCAAACTGAAGCAACTGGCTTCCAGGGAGCACTTGTCAACGATCAGGATGACTTCGATACACTCGAAGATGGTGTAACCCTTGACGAGTTCCACGGAATCATCGACGATGATGGTGACTGGAGTGGTGAAGGTATCAACTTCGAGGTCGAGGCCGATGACGCAACAGGTAACCAAGACCCAACCGAACTCGAACTTAACGGCAGCGATGACGAAAGTGACGCATTTGTCGTCTTCGACGAAGATAACGGCCAGTTCTTCGTTGTCGTTGACACCAGCGCTGACGACGACATCTTCTCGGACGAACTCGAAGACGGTGACGAGTTCACCGCAGAGATGGAGTACGAGACTGATGACGACGAGCGCTACGAGTTCGCCGACGGTGCAGATGAACCGTACGAAGGTGGCGCTGAAGATGAAGCGACAACTACTGCGGATGACAACGACCCAGCCTACCCGTACTTCGACGCTGACTCCACACAGAGCAGCGACGTGGAGTTCGACATCGCTGAGCGCAGTGTCTCGTTCGACAACCTGAACGCTGACGATGTGCTCGAAGCCGAGAACACGAACGAATCCGAGATCAGCGGTGAGACGAATGTCGCACCCGGCACTGACAGCGAAATTAGTGTCTCCTCGACTGATGCATCCGAATCCTTCCGCAGCGGTGAGGAAGTCGACATTAACGAGGATGGCGAAATCTCGGCCGAGTTCGACTTCAGCGAACAGGAAGTCGACGATGAGTTCGATACCGCGTACGACGTTGGCGGCTCGACCGTTGACGACGTCGACTCGATCATTGTCGAAGAAGGCTCCAGCGGCGAAGAGCCTGAAGACGATGACGACGACTCGTCCGACGATGACGACTCCTCGGACGATGACGACTCCTCGGACGATGACGACTCCTCGGACGATGACGACTCCTCGGACGATGACGACTCATCCGACGATGACGACTCATCCGACGATGACGACTCATCCGACGATGACGACGAAGGCTCCGAAGACGATGGCGAAGAGACGCCCGGCTTCGGCGCACTCGTCGCTCTCGTTGCCGTCCTCGGCGCAGCCCTACTCGCAACCCGCCGTCAGAACTAATCTGACGACTCACCGCGAGTAACTGTTCGAATCTAACCACCGGCGCTGTGCCGGCTCTTTTATCAACGGAAAAGGCGAATACCCCTAGGCTTGACCTCGGGGATGAAGCCGACACGCAGGGATACAAACCATTAAATCAACACATTCCTGATCAAGAGATAGCGATGGAATACAGTCACCGTTACCTCGCCTACCCAACACAAGAGGTAGCGGACGGACTGGAACATCAGTTAGACGTTCATCGCCAACTCTACAACCACGTCCGCTGGGACTACACGAACAGTCCCAAAGACGACAAGCCGAGTGAGTACGGCCAGAACAACAAACTCCCCGAGTGGAAACGTAAGTGGCCGCTGTTCGGTGAACTGCACTCGAAAGCAGCACAAGCCACCGTCGCCCGCTTCCACCGAAACATTTCAAATCTTCGTAAGAAGAAAGAGAAGGGGTACAAAGTCGGTCGGCTCAAACGGCAATCACCCAGTGACTACCGAAGTGTGACGTACAATCAGTCTGGTTTCGACCTCGATGAAAAGAGGGGCCGCGACAGGTTCGCATACGTCCGCTTCAGCAAAATTGGCTGGATGAAAATTCGCTATCATCGACCGATTCCCGACTATGCCACCATCAAAGAGGCGACGTTCAAGAAGGAGACGACTGGCGAGTGGTTCGTCACGTTCAGTCTTGAAACCGATGATGCTGACGTTCCCGAGAAACCCGACGTGGACTCGCTCGACACGAGCGACAGCGTGGGAATTGACCTCGGCATCCTGAACTACATCCACACGTCGGACGGGAAGACTGTGGATTGGCTTGACCTCGAAGATGAGTATGGCCGACTTCGACGTGAGCAACGGAAGTTGTCTCGGAAGGAGAATGGGTCGAACAACTACGAGAAACAGCGTCAAAAGGTCGCCACAGCCAAGCGGAAGATCCGTCGTAAAGTCTTGGACTACCAACACAAACTCACAACGTGGCTTGTCAAGGAGTACGACGCTGTATTGGTGGAAGACTTGGATGTTCAGAGTATGCTTCAAGCGGACGGGAACGCTCGGAACAAGCAGGATGTTGCGTGGCGACAGTTCATCACGCTCCTCGAATACAAAGGCAACCTGTACGGCTGTCACGTCGTGCAGGTTGAAGCACGAGGAACGACCAAGGAGTGTGCTTTGTGTGGTGTGCAAACAACGAAACCTATCTGGGTCAGGGAACACTCGTGTCCAAGTTGTGGGTTTGAGTGCGACCGTGACGCGAACGCTTCGTTGAACGTCTTGAAACGCGGTTTTTCTAAATTAGGGCTGGGATGGCCCGAATCAACGCCCGTGGAGACTGCACTCCCTACGGACACCCATTCGGTGTCTGCAAAGCGTGTCGTAGAAACGGGAAGCCTCGGGGCTCGACCCCGAGGTAATTCACATTCATACCTCATTCATAGTAATCAATAACACGACTGATGACAGAACAATTTGAGGCACTCACAGAGAGTCCACAGCCGGATATGCGTATTCATGACTTCGATCCCGCCGAGCGGATGGTCGTCCGGCAAATCAAAGTCGGGAAATCCGACCACGTTCCAAAAGGCGTTGCGATCGGTAAGCTCGCCCGTGTGTTTTACATTGAGGGTGATGAACAAGCCGCTGCTGAAATGTTCGTCGACCTAAATCGAGAGTCTCTCGAACAGATCGATTTCTCCCGTAAGAATCGCCTGTCGACGAATGTCGATCGCGAGATCTACGATTGGATCCTCCATTACTTGGGCGAACGTGAACTCACGAAATATCCGACCGTTGTGATTGAGCGTCGACCAGATGGCGTTACGTGGTGTATTGGTCGCCGTCTGTATGAGGAACGACCGCTGCGGCGCTATTCGGCGATCGGGGAATCTGGCAAACTCACCGATATCTCGCTCAAAGAACTCTTCGATTCGTTTGAAGACATCATTACGACTGCTGAGTTGGAATCGCACCCCAACGTCGATGGAAATCCACGCGAGATTCTCGATGCCTTCCGACAAGACCGTGCATTTGCCTGCGAACCAATCACTATCGACAACGACCTAGCCGTCAAAAAATACTGACTGATCAAACTTCCGAATGTATCGATAGCGACACTGCAGAGCGATCAGTCCACAGCTGTCCGATTCGCTGATCAAACGTGGCTATACTTGTATTTGTATCACGTCGACAGACATTCGTGACAACTCTCAAACACATATACCAGTCCCGAAACAGTAGCGGTATGCAATGTGTTCGCACCACCGGGGGAGTGATCGTCCGTGTCAGTAGCACTCGTGTTTCTTGCCATCTTCGCTGTCAGCTTCATCGTCGGAACCGTCCTGTTGGCCCGTCGTGCGGCCGACCCCGAGTCGACCGATTCTCGTCTGGTTTCTGACGGTGGCTTTTCGGCCTTTCTGCCCGGCAAACAGACCGGATTTGCGCACAAGCCCGACGGCCTGCTTCGGTGGCTGACGACGGTCGATCACAAGGATATCGGTATCCTCTACATTCTGTTTGGCGTGGCTGCCGGGGCGTGGGGGGCGACCGACGGGATGATGATCCGGGCCGAACTGTTCTCGCCGGGATTGGCTATCTGGGACGCCGAGACGTACAACGCAGTGTTTACGATGCACGGCTTTACGATGCTGTTTTTCTTCGTGACGCCGGTGTTTTTCGGCTTTGCCAACTACTTCATCCCGATTTTAATCGAGGCCGACGACATGGCGTTTCCACGCATCAACGCCATCGCTTTCTGGCTGATTCCGTTCGCCTTTCTGTTGGCCCGCGCGGGGTTGCTCACCGAGGTATTGGGCAAGTTTCTGTTGGCGTTCGGCATCGACGTGCCGGTGTTGTTAGCGCTCGAACCCGGAACCAGCGGCTGGACGCTCTATGTACCGCTTTCGTTAGAGCTCGAAAACCCCCAGATGAACCTGCTGTTACTTGGGTTGCACCTCAGTGGGGTGGCAAGCGTTATGGGGGCGATCAACATCATCGTGACAATCTTTACGATGCGCGGCGAGAACGTCGGCTGGTCGAGGCTCGACATCTTCTCGTGGACGCTGTTGACCACCAGCGGCATCGTGCTGTTCGCGTTCCCGCTGCTCGGCAGCGCACTGTTGATGCTGCTCGCGGATCGGAACCTCGGGACCGCGTTTTTCACGACGGATGGTGGACCCATTCTGTGGCAACACCTGTTTTGGTTCTTTGGCCATCCGGAGGTGTACATCCTGGTGTTACCGGCGTTCGGGCTGGTGAGCTACATCCTTCCGAAGTTCGCTGGCCGGAAACTGTTCGGCTTCAAGTTCATCGTCTACTCAACGCTCGCGATCGGCGTTCTCTCGTTTGGTGTCTGGGCTCACCACATGTTCGCCACCGGCATCGACCCGCGGCTCCGCGCCGCGTTTATGGCCGTCTCGATCGCGATCGCCGTCCCCTCGGCGGTCAAGGTGTTCAACTGGATTACCACCCTGTGGGGTGGGTCGATCCGACTGGCAACACCGATGATCTTCGCGATCGGGAGCGTAGGAACCTTCATAATCGGCGGTGTGACTGGCATCTTTCTGGCGTCCATCCCGGTCGACCTCGTGTTGCACGACACCTACTACGTAGTGGGTCACTTCCACTTCATCGTCGTCGGCATCATCACGTTCATGGCCTTTGGGGCTGGCTACTACTGGTTCCCGATTCTCACCGGCCGGATGTACAACCGGAAGGCCGCGAAGGTCCACGCGTACATGACGATCGTCGGCGTGTTCACGACGTTCACACCGCTGTTGGCGCTGGGCTATCTCGGACAGCCGCGCCGGCAGGCCCAGTACCTCCCCGAGTTCGCCGTGCTCCACCAGCTGTCGACGTTCGGTGCGGTCCTCCTCATCGCCGGGATGGGTATCTGGGCGCTCAACATGTTCCAGTCGTTCCGGGTTGGTCCAAAAGTGACCGATGCGGATGTGTGGAACCTCAAACAGACCGATCAGTTCACTGCCGAATGGCGCTGGTTCGAAGAGCGTCTCGCCGAAAAACGCGAAAAGAGCCATAAACCGACCGACAGCGACTCGACCGCTCGGACCGACGGCGGCGTACAAGCCCAGACGGCCGATACGGTGGTCGACACCGAGTCAACGAGCGAGCAAGAGCCCGAAACCGACCATCGTTCGGAGCGGTCGTAGCTCGCTCTCGGCAGGTCGACAGCTGAGTCGACAGATTCATCTCAGTACTGTTATATCGGTTGCCTCGTTACTGCCGTCAACTGATGAACCCCGCTACTGGTCATCCTACGGTCTCTCGCCGGGCACTACTCGCAGGGGCGACAAGCGCACTCGCCGCGACGGCGGGCTGTGTGAGCCGAGCACGAAACCTCACTGGTGGTGCTGACCGCGACCAACTCACCCTCCACGTCAAGACGCTGCCCACCGATAGCGATCCGTTCACGATGACGATCGCGTCACATCTGAAGGACAATCTGGATGCAGTCGGTATCGACACCCGGCTGACACCGGCCAACTCGGAGACGCTGTTTCAGGATATCCTTCTCAGAAGCGAGTTCGACATCTACATCGCGCCGCTTCCGTTCGGTCGACCGCCGAACCCGGATGCGTTCTACACGCTGTTTCACTCGACCATGAGTGCCGAAGTCGGCTGGCAGAACCCCTTTGGCTTCACGGAGACGAGCTGTGACGAACTGCTTGAGGCCCAACGGACGGAAACGGGACAACAACGACGCGAGACGGTTTCCGAGCTGCAAGAGCTGCTGGCCACCAGCCAGCCGATCACGCCGATCTACCTGCCCGAGGTCGCAACCGGTGTGCGGACCGACCGGTTCGACGGCTGGGAGACTGCCGTCGAGAACCTCCCGTATGGGTTGCTGACGGTCGATCCCGTCGATAGCGTATCGACCAGTGGAGAGTCGGACGACGGTGGGTCGGTCAGCAACGAGTCGGGCGATGGTGAGTCGGCCGACGATGACCGTTCGAGGCTCCGGTTGGCGACGACCGACAAGCGCGTGACTACCAACTGGAATCCGATCTCGGCAACCTACCACACCGACCGATCGCTGACCGAACTGCTCTACGATCAGCTGGTGATCGAGGACGGTGATCAGTACGTGCCGTGGCTGGCGACCGAAATCGAGTGGGCCGACGAGCCGCTTCGGGCCACGATCGAACTCCGCGAGGGGCTCACGTGGCACGACGACGAGTCACTAACCACCGATGATATCGAGTTCACGTATCGGTTCCTTACCGACACCGCACTCGGCGAGACGTCGAATCCGGTGCCTGCTCCGCGTTTCCGCGGTGAATCGATGCTCGTCTCCGGTGTGTCGGTGGTCGACGACCGGCGGGCAACTATCGAGTTCGAGGACGTCTCCCGTGAGGTCGCCGAGCGCGCACTGACCGTCCCGATCCTTCCGGACCACGTCTGGGAACAGTACTCGGAGACTGCCTCGGTCGCCGGGATCGAAGTCGACGAGACGACCACTGAGGCGCTCATCACAGTCAACGAAGAGCCGGTCGGCAGCGGGCCGCTCCAGTTCGAGGAGTCCGCCGACGGCGCGGAGGCACTCCTCACGCGGTTCGACGACCACTTCCTGACGACAACCGACGACGACCGGCTCGCGGCGTACCACGGCGGGCCAGCGTTCGAGGAACTCGAAGTCATCGTCGCCTCCTCTCATGGTGCGATTAGCGAGTTGGTGATTGCAGATGGAGCCGACGCCACGTTCGCACCGATCAGCGCCGACTCGGCCGGCCGGTTTTCGGATTCCGACTCGCTTGCGTCCTACGGACAAGACTCACACGCCATCTACCACCTCGGGTTCAACACCCGAGACAGTCCGCTGTCGAACCCCATCTTCCGGCGGTTGGTCGCCCGACTCGTCGACAAGTCGTTCTTGGTCGAAGAAGAGTTCGACGCTGCCGGTCGGCCGGTCGCCAGCGCGCTGGCCGAAACCGACTGGCTGGCCGACGATCTCCAGTGGGAGGGCGACGCCGACCCCGTCGTGCCGTTTTTCGGCGCAGATGGTGAGGTCGACGTCGAGGCCGCCAGAACGGCGTTTCGGGAGGCTGGTTTCAAATTCAACGGCGAAGGCGAACTGCAAGTGTCGTCGTCATAGCGACCAAAACCCACCAAACACTTACCCACTGACGTTCTTTATAAATCGGAATGAAACGGAGAGCATTCGTTGCGGGAGCGAGTATCGGGCTACTCGGACTGTCAGGCTGTCTCGGGTCAACGGTTGGGCAACTCACCGATCTGGAGGCAACACCGGCGGGTGTCAAACAATCGGTGCTCGATTCGACCGGCTACGAGGCGGTCGCTATCGAAGAGATCGTCACCGAAGAGGAGGTCGACGTTCCCGGCCGATCAGAAGTTATTACACTGAGAAGCCAGCTCACCGAGTTCGAGAAATCCGTCGGCATCGAGGGGATCTCCGAGCAGGCGACCGCGACGTTCGCGGTGCTGTCGACGCCGAAAATCGAGATCGTTGGTCGGACGTTCAACCCGGTCGCCGAGATGTCTCCACGCGAACTGGTCGACCTGATCGCCGACAGCTACGACGACCTCGACAACATCGAACATGATGCTGACGAGACAATGTCCGTGGTAAACCACCACGGGCACGGTGGCCCGTGGCTTTTCTTGTTCCCTCAGCCTACGTCGTAAGCACTCCACGCGAAGCGAGTTCACGGGATGAGGATGGGCGGTTTACAGAGCGCCCCGACCCAGACAGGCTCACCTTCCGAACAAATGGTTGGGTTTTGCGAATCCGGTAATTAACTGATTCAACATCTACGCCAGCGTGTTTCGCCCACGCCCGCCACGCCACGTTCACACTCGCGTTTCGGTCAGCATGGTCTTGCTGAACCTCACACGAATCATTCGTACACCGGAACCGCCGACCCTGACGATAGCCACGGTGTCCACAGCACGAACACGACTTCGAGTTGTACGGTGATTCCACCGTATCACACGGAATCTGATTCCACGTCGCTTTGTAGCGAACCTGTTGCTCGAACTTGTGGAACGGCAGTTTGTGCAGACGCCGATTCATGTACGTCCCGTACTTGATGCCGTCTCGAATCCCACTCAAGTCCTCGAACACGATAACTGGGTTCGAGAATTGTTGGGCGAACTCGACCACGACTCGGGACATTCGGTGAAGAATCCACTCGGTGTAGCGTTCTTCTTTCTCTCCGAGTTGGTAGTGGATGGAGTGTTGGCCGTGTTCTTGACAGCGTTTGGTGATGGTGTGGTAGCGTTGGCGTTCGGCTTTCACCGAGCCGTAGTCAAGCACGAGTGTTCCGAGCGTGTCCATCGTCTCACGATTAAGAGCGGTGAGAGAGATGTTGCGCTCGTTAATATCGACGCCAACGAGTGTGGCGGTGTCTTCCGGTTCAGGCACTTCAACTTCTGTTTTGACCGTGACGTGTAGGTAGTACACGCCATCTCGGTACAGAAGTTCGGCCTGTCCCAACGACCACTCATCTTCAGTCAAGGCTGACTCGATGAGGTTGAGGT
>NZ_JAQFWV010000030.1:0-35128 GCF_056175805.1 Halohasta sp. A2
AGACCGCTACCGCACCGCAAACTCGTTTCAACCGCCTACCGCCCGTCAGCACCGCAAATCCTGGGAGAGCGTAATCATTTTATCTTTAGCGATGGTTCAGATAGTTAGCAGCGTTTCCATAGGTGAAGTCCTTCAGCATTGACATTGAACAGAGCCGAAATTATATGTGTTGACAGAATGCAATTTTCCATATGAATAAGAGAATCGCCGTGTCAGTATTTTTGGCTACCCTATTATATCAGTTCATTGATGCTGGTGCTGAATTGTTTCTCCCATTCTATGACCGGGGCGGAATAATTGCGGCACTATTGTTCTGGTTGATTCCAGCAGGAACCGCTTTTGTCCTTGGGTTCAGAGCGAATAGGGAACGTCCATTGGATAGCCAGCGACGTAAACGAATATATCTCTCAACAATTCTTGGCGCAGGGATCGGTCAGTTCCTCAGTATCGTGATTCTACTCCCGACCCCGGCCTTACCCGATATGACTTTCGTTGGAGGCATAATTATAGCAGGATTTACAGCTATATACGTTTTAATTGCCACATACGGTGGAATGTATATCATCCGCCCGCCCGCTGGAGAAAAAGCGGTGGGTTACCCCTTCGCGGTCATCATTGCTGGACTGTTTTTCGTGATAGCTTTCGGTGAGACGTATGAGGCGGAACCATACTATATTATGTCCGTAGGCGAGGCTCTCGCAGGCGTATGGTTTCTCATCGTTGCATGGAAACTCAAACAAAATAAGGAGAGTAACAACGAGAAAATATCCTCTATGGGCTAATTACACCATATAGACTGGTTTAGAGAGTGCGGTCAAGGTTGTGGACGACGCAGGCAAGAGCGAGTTCACGAAACTGCTTCCATCAGTATCGTGAACGGACAAATGCACCGTATTTTCGCTTGAGACGCGAGTTCACAGTCTCGCTCTGGCTCCGTTGGCCGAAGATTTCAGTATCCAACCGGGCGTTCCACGCTTTCTGCAGTGATGAGAACTCACGGTGTTTGATCAAAGGACTAATCGAATTTTCACAGGCCATCTCCCGAATCTGCTGATCGTCATATCCCTTGTCTCCAAGCAGAACCTCGACTTCAGATGCGTTGCGGTTGATGAGCGAAAGTGCGCGTATCGTGTTTACGGGTCGTTGTAATGTGGAAATCGAGGATAGCATTCGCTCTGGTATCGACTAAGAGAGTGATCTTTTGTTGCTGAATCGTCAACTTCGCCCGTTTTGTGTAGTGCTTCGAGGCGTGGCTGCGGTCAAAGCCCGAGGCGTCGATCCCCGCAATACCGTGAGTCGGGAGCAGTGAAACTGAGAGATTGAGAAGTACTCGCCAGACGGCCATATCGAGTCTGTCGAACGCCTTGCAGAGTGTAGACGGCGCAGGGAGTTCGGGAAGGTTGATCGCACTCCGTATGCGGGGCATCTCGATGAGTTCGTCGACAAATGTTCAATAGGTCGTGTTCTTCCGAACTTTGAGACACAGGAGTACGATGTGCTGATGAAGGGTGTAGCGTTGTTTCGAGAATTTTGAGGAGTATCGTGAGACTGCTCGCTGGGCTAAGTGAAATGCTTGCTCGACAAAGCGGAGTAACTGCGATTTCGGGAGGGTCTGCATCCACTCACACTATCGACTGAATCTATAACTCTCGAAGGATTTCACCTATGGAAACGCTGCTAACTATCTGAACCATCGCTAAAGATAAAATGATTACGCTCTCCCAGGATTTGCGGTGCTGACGGGCGGTAGGCGGTTGAAACGAGTTTGCGGTGCGGTAGCGGTCTACCGTTGGCTGTAGCTCATGGTAGCCTCGGCTTGCCACAGAGGGCCGCTACTGAGCGGCCCTCTGGCTCCTTGTCTATCCACTTACACCAGGCGGGTCATATGGTTCCTCACGATCAAGCATATGGTACATCGACACCAGCATCTTTCGAGCTGTTGCAACAGCTGCTTTCTGTGAGTTCTTCCGACTTGCTAATCGGTCGTAAAACCGACTCAAATATCGATCATTACACGTATGCACGGCCGTATGAGTCGACTGAACGAGCAACCAACGCACACGACCGGATCCACGCTTCGAGATGCCTCCTTCGATCCGCGAGTCGCCTGACTCGCGGATCACCGGATTCAATCCAACGTAGCTAACGACTTGCTTATGTCCGTCGAATCGGCTGATTTCACCCAGTTCAGCGTAGATCGTCAGCGCTGAGTAGTAGCTTATTCCCGGGATCGTCATCAGCAGCTGGGTCTCTTTTTGAGACCCAGCGCGCTCTTCTATTGCCTTCTCGATTTGCTGAATCTCTTCAGTAAGTGTCTCGATTAGCTCTAGATACGACTCCAGTAATGTGTCCCAAGGGGTCGGCAACGAGAGTTCCCGCAGGAACTCTCGTCCCTTGACACCCAACGGTTTCACATTCTCTGTGATGCCGTGATCTGAGAGGAGACTGTGGATCTTATTGGCATACTTGGTACGGTTTTCGACCAGTGTTTGTCGCCCGCGCACGAGTGCGCGGGCTTCCCTGATTTCGGGAGTTGGAACGTAGCTTTCTGGGACCGAATTTAACCGAACCATCCGCGCAAGCTCTTTGGCGTCGACGCGATCGGTTTTCTTGTCGGAGTTTGCGATCTGCGTAAGTTCCTTTGGATGAGCGACAGCCACATCCAAGTGTTCGGACAGCGTATCGTGGATGTGGTAGTAATTGCTGGTCGCTTCAATCGCGGCTTGCGAGCCAGCGTATTGCTGAGCGAGTTCGTCGAGGTTCGCGTTCTGAGTGGTCTGCACCACGTTTGAATGCTTGAGTTCTCGTCCATTGAGCGATCAGTATCCGCTGGCCTGTTGCAGACATCAGTCCGTTCAAAGGTTACGCCAACCACTCCGACGCGAACCTCTTCGGCAATCTCGCCAGCCTCATCCATTACTGCCACCTGTGCGTACTGTTTGTGGACATCAATTCCGAGGTACATGGTTTGTTCACCCAGGACGCCAGTGCGTGAAGCAGAGATTCACCTATTCGGGCTTTCCCGGATGCCGCGCGGCGCGGCATCCGGGCTGTAATGCCCATGACTCGACTTCTTTCGCACACGGACCAGTCAACAGAACGTGCTCTACGGCACGTGAAATCCGTCGGTCTCTTGCGCCCCATATCTTGTTTCACGCTCTCTTAGGATAGCAGCGTTTCCATCAAGTCAACAGAGCCGCCAGCAACTAGCTACTGAGAAAAATCAGTATCTGAATCGCTCGACGACATCTGCGAATGCGACGGTCTCTCTGACGTGTCGAATCTGTATCCGCACGCGTTCGCCTACCTCGGTCTCGGGGACAATCACGACGAATCCACGCTCGACACGTGTGAGGCCGTCACCCTGGTCACCGATCTCATCTATCTCCACAACCCGTTGGTCACCGACGCTCACCGGTGGGCCCTGCTGGTCGACAGTGCGATCTGTATCACTACGTGTAGAGTCCGACTCATCCGCTGATGGGCCCGTCGCCGTCGACAACAGTGCGATTTTGTGAACCCGCGAGGCGTCTACGAACCCCTGTTCAACCTCAGCTTTCGGGACTTCAATGACGTACGAATCGCTCTGTTCGTCGACGGTCGATGAAAACAGACAGGTCAGATCTTCGGAGATGTCCATGAGGAGTTACGTATCGAGGGTCTCTACCGCCATCTATTGCGTGTTGTGGTCTGGATTCGTAGTTCGGAGACTACTACTCGAAATCGTAGCGAGCAATCGACACACAATCGCAGAATGAACAAACACTCTGGTCGGTCTCGAACGTCGACCCGCAGCGTCGACATTCGTAGAGCGTCTCTGTCTCCTGTCGACCGAGTAACCACCCGAGTCGTGCGAACATCTTACAATCCACAATGAAAGTATTCCTGATAAAAGTCTCTGATCATTCACAACCTCTCCTCCCGGTGGTTTGTGGACTGTGATGCAATCCTTGGGATACCTCTTGTCAAAGGGAGTGGGAATAGAACCCACAAAGGTGAGACAATGCTCACCGTCAACGGGTGCCCCCAGTGCGCTTCTGCCCTCCACAGCGAAGCGCGTCTGATAATATTCACTCCAGTAAAATAATTCTGTTTCCTAGCACTACTTCTGGGGTTTATTCTGCTAACAACCGTTCCTTGGTGTAATTACGGTAAGCTTACAGTAACCACACGCTGTCTGTCGAATATGCCACCAGATGGCTACACAACAGTGACGATCAGTACCGAGACAGCAACGAAGCTATCCACAGTGATGATCGAACACGAAGTGGATTCAATGGCACGTGCAATCGATTACGCGGCGGATCTCGCAATTGGACAAGAGAAGCTGACCAACGCTGAGCTCGCACGACTTCTGCACCACCGCTTAGACGAGCAAGAAAGTGAGTAAACCGCATGACTGCGTACGCTTACTGTAACGTTACCGTAATTTGTATTTGAGACGGTGTGAACGCGATTAAACCCCAGAAGTAGTGCTAGTAAAGAATTATGAAGACTCGTCACTGGAGTTTTACACCTGCCACCCATTCAAATTATCAGTATGCCCTTCTCAATCACCTGGCACTCCATTCTTGAGGAACTTGAGGAGGTTCCAGCCGACGCCACTTTCGTGACGCCGCTGTCTGATCGGCCATTCAGACTCGAAGATATCCAAGAACATCGACTCCTCATCTCCTACCGTGATCAAAACACTACCCTCCCACTCAAACGATCCCAGTTCGAGCAGCTCTATGATCGTGTTGACGACGCTCACCAGGGCTTCGATCTTGATCACCTTCCGGTTGACGCCGAACCCTACGCCACCATGCTCTCGATCCATCCGCACTTTGAAGTCGACCAGCGCGAGGGCGTTCTGAGAAACACTGAGACACCAACGCCCTCCTCGCTTGTCGACGCTCCGCTCAGTGTCGACGACCAAACACAGACAAGTCGTGAGGAACCCGATCTGCCGCTCTACTCCGACTCGTTGCTTCTTATCGACGTCCTCGAACGATACGATCCGACTGACCTCTCGGCGATGGAGACCTCCGAGCTGGTTAATCTCTACACGCTCTGTTCGGATGTCCAGCGCAATGCTAACGAGCTACGTCAGGAGGTTCGGTCAATACTCCTAGATCGACTCCATCACGATCAACCCGTTCACGGTCAATATGGCTCTATCCAACGCACTAGTCGACGGAATCGAACCCTCAAAGACGACGAAACCATCCTCGAAAAACTCGAAAGCGAAGGCATCGAGCGCGAACGCGTCACCACCGTCGACGCCTCTAAAGTCGACGACGCCCTTGACGTCACAGAACTCTCGGAGTCCGATCTCTACGACATCGAGGAGAGTCAGTACGTCCGTAAGGCCGATGTCGACGAAGAGGTCAAGGAATCTCGACTCCAGGGCCTCAAAGACCAACTCGCTGGTGCTGATTCACCCGAAACGACTGAGCTCCAACGCGAAATCGAAGATCTCGAAGTTCGTCTCAACGAACTCACCAGCTTCAGTTCCGCTAACCAAGTCGACTGAAATGTCTCGTTGACAACAATGACGGATCCTCCTCAACACGTGTGAGGCCGTCGTCCTGATCAACCATCTCGTCTATCTCCACAATTCACTGTTCACCCACGCCCACCGGTGGTTTCAGCTGACCGACGTCATGATCTATATCGCTCCGTACAGAATCCATCTCATCCCCGGTGACTACCCCATCGTCGACAGCAGTGCAATTGTGTGGACTTGCAATGCATCGACGAAGGCGTCTTGTGCTCTCGGAATTAATTGTCTTGACCAAATACTATCGCTGGAGCCAGTTCTCGGCTGAATCAAACTAGCAATCACAAAAAATTTTCGCACTCAAACGGCTTCGTGATTTAGTGTTCATCCAGGACAAGACGAGACGATAATCGTAGGATGAATACGATGATTAAGTAGGAGGTCACACACCACCCTGCAAGTGTTCTCTAGATGCGAAACCACCTACATTATTGAGATTAATGTGTCCAGACCATACCGGCCTTGAAACGGGTTCGCGGGCAGGGCGTGATAGCCCACCCGAGCCAAGATAGGAAGTACGTAGTCGAGGGCGACAAGAAATCCTCGCGAGACCGTGTCGCCCTCGCCCACGAGGAGATCGAGTCCTACGACGCTTCGTACTACGAAACGCAGCTGGTCAGAGCGGTCGAGAGCGTGCTTTCACCGCTCGGGTGGGACCGATCCGACAGTCGTCGAGAGCTCTCCGGTGATAGGGACGCCGTTGAGCTCGTTCGGAGCCACCAACGAACTGCCGTAGTGGATCCCACCCCTGGTTTCCGTCGTTTCGATCCAACCCCACGTTTCCGACGTAATTTTCGACCCCCCTCGTTTCCGTCGTTTCCCCACGCCCCACCCCAGATTTCCGTCGTCCGCACCTACTCAGTAGTAGGGGGTCACTACTCGCGAGTCCAGTCCTGCATCCGGCTGTCCTCGAGGATCGTTTCGCGGACGACCTGGGGATCTTCGATGAGTCGGTTCTGGAGGTGGATGCCGCCCGCACTCCCCTTGTTGATCTTCTCGATTTCGACAACCCCGAGGAAGCCTTGCTCTTTCAGAATGTCGCGGAACCGACGAACGGAGAGAATATCCATATCGAGATGGTTGCAGATGCGTTCGTACTGGTCGTACACCCGGCTCGTGAGGAACGCATCGTCGTTGCTGTTAACACTCAGCTCCGTGAGCGCCAGCAACGCCGCCTTCGCCTGCGTGGGTGCGCCGTTCACGAGTTCTCTGAACCGGTCCTTTTCGGCGTGCTGCTGTGCCTGGCGGACGTGTTCCTCCATCACTTGCTCTGCCCCGGCCTCGTAGGCAACCTCCCCGGCGTGACGAAGAATGTCGATCGCTTTCCGAGCATCGCCGTGTTCCTGCGCGGCGAAGGCCGCCGAGAGCGGAATCACGTCCTCGGAAAGGACGCCGTCCTGAAAACCATCCTCGCGATTGAACATGATCTCCCGGAGCTGGTTGGCGTCGTATGGCTTGAAGAATAGCTCCTTGTGCTGGAAGCTGCTTTTCACGCGCTCGTTCACGTTGTCGACGTACTGGATCTTGTTGCTGATCGCGATGACACCGACGCTACAGTCGATTTTCCCCGCCTCCTCAGCGCGCGAGAGCTTCATCAACACGCTGTCGTCGTTCATCAGATCTATCTCGTCGAGGATGATAATCACAGAATCGAATTGGGCGTCGAGCGTCTTCCAGAGGAGTTTGTAGTATTTCGACGTACTGAGGCCGGTATAGGGGACGGAGATTCCAGTCAAAGAATCATCGTTCAGCTTTGTGGCAAGTGAGGAGATCGCCTGAGTCTCCGTGTTGTCTTCAGCACAGTCGATATACGCAGTTCCAATCTCGACGCCATTCTGAGCAGCATTTTGAGCTCGTTGACAGACGTGTTTTGAAACGAGAGATTTACCGGTCCCCGTTTTCCCGTAGATCATCACGTTTTCCGGGGAATACCCATGGACAGCACCGTTGAGACGTTTCGCGAGCTTCGATATTTCCTCGTCGCGACCGACGATCCGGTCAGCCTCCGGAACGTGGCCGATTTTCAGGAGATCCTTGTTCGCGAAGATGCGATGCCCGGATTCAAAGAGTGGATCGTCGACAGAACCGGGTGAAGAGTCGGGC
The DNA here is from genome assembly GCF_056175805.1 of Halohasta sp. A2. Classification (NCBI taxonomy): domain Archaea; kingdom Methanobacteriati; phylum Methanobacteriota; class Halobacteria; order Halobacteriales; family Haloferacaceae; genus Halohasta; species Halohasta sp. A2. The sequence continues at coordinate 7,646 of NZ_JAQFWV010000030.1, forward strand.
GTCATTGAATATCACACGGTGTGAGCGGAGGGAGTATAAATCTAGTGGAGAACGCCACCCCACGTTTCCGACGTTCCTTGTCCGATATCGACGGTAAAATGCCGTAATTCGGTGGAATTGGAATGCTGACAATATAGCCGCGTTTCCGACGTGAGATGGGAAACCCGTAGACGGAAGCGTCGTCTCGATGTAGAATCCCGAACCCACACACCCCACATTTCCGTCGTAATCACTGAACAGGTGGGGAGGGGACTCGAAGAAGACGTCCACGATGAGTTACCAGAGACGAGAGTGGCCTAGCCGTCCAAATTTGGCCGTCTATAGAAGCTGCTGGAAAGGATTGTTTCATCTGAGGAGGCGAAGTACTTCGTCTCTAACCTAGTTGAAGTACACTTAATGAGCGTTTATCAGCTATACTACTTTAATCTATGTGTTGCAGAAGTTAGTTCATCTCAAGATTGGTTCTAGATCAACACAATTAGTAGCTCCATAGAACTATCGTAGCCTCTCCCTACGCCGTCGTGGAGAAACGACGGAAACCCGGGGGTGTAGTTCCTTCGAAATCAGCGTCACTCCTCCACCCACATCCAGTTACGACGGAAACGTGGGGTGGGTGTCCCCCATCATCGAGGTTTACTCGTCCGGGTTGACCGGACCCTTGTACTGAGAACGAATCTTTTCCCCCTCCCGCCACTGCCAGTAGTAATAGCGATTATCGTTGATCTTCTTGATCGTGATCGTTGCTTTGGCCGGGACGTCATCCGGAAGATCGTCTGGTCGCTCTTCGACCTCTTCTTGATTTGCCGACTCCTCAAGACGAGCCTCTCGTTCCTTGTGATCGGCGAGCGCTTCAGCGTACGTCGTAACGTTTCGGAGCTGCTCCGGAGACGACTCGTTGAGCGTGTTGACGATCTCTGTCGGGAGGTTCGACGGTGGGGTCGGGGATTCGTAGGACATCGGCTACTCTCGTGTTAACCAACACGGCCCACAAATGCATAGGTTTGTTGGTTAAGAAGATGGAGACGGCTCTCGCGCCTGCTGACTGTAACACTAATCGAAACTTCTTTATATATGAGTTTCGTACTATGTTACACCGTGCTCCGGCGCATCGAACTCGAGGTCCTCGCCACGGTCGACCGCGGCGACACGATCTCCGAACTCGCGACGAAGCTCGACCACAGCGAGAGCTACCTCTCCCGTGCCGTCGGTGGCCTCACCGAAAAGGGACTCATCTACACGGAACGCGACGGCCGGCAAAAACGAGTCTTCCCGTCTGATGCTCGCGCCGTCGAACTCTACCAGGACCTCGTCCGCCAGCACTCCCATATCGACTTCCCCGAACTGCTGACCGGCAAGGCACTTGAGGTGCTGTACTACCTTGACCAGCCGCGAACTGTCTCCGAGATTGCCGACCGGAGCAATAATTACCGCAACACGGTTAACCGCATCCTCAAGCGGTTTCGCGACCGTGGTCTCGTCGGGACCGTCGACGGTCACTACGAGTTCAACGCCGACTTCGACCGCCTCCACGAGTTCGCCCGGGCACTCGCACACCATCTGCATCGCCAGCGCCTCGAAGCCGTCTCCCCAAAAGGCTCGATTCTCTGGGAGGACTACGACGAATTCCTGGCGCAGACCGAGACGGAGGTCGACGCAGAAGCGTTCCACGAAACCGGCCTCGCTCGATTCGCAGCCTTCGACCTCCAGTTCCTACTCACCGGCCACCGCTACTATGTCTACTCCGAAGAACTCGATTCCGTCTCTCCGGAGGACCTGTGTTGTCATACCCTCTTGATCGACGACGGTAGCCGCCACCGATCGTACTGTCTCCTCCTGCTCAGCCACGTCGACGTCGACGAGGAGAATCTCCGAGAGCAGGCGGCGAAGTATGGCCTCGAAGACGAAATTGACGCCTTGCTGCGCTACCTCGAGACGCACGGCGAGCTCGACGATGACCGGCTCCCGGAGTGGGACGAGTTCCAGGAGCTGGCGGCTGACTACGAGGTGCCACTGCAACAATGAGACCAACATTCGGACGCAGGTACATCGAGGACGAATTCCAGCGAATCGGGGACGGACTATCTGAACCGCTCACGGTTTACCTGATCGGTGGTGGTGCGATGTCGCTGCGCGACCTCAAGGGAGCGACGAAAGACATCGACCTGGTCGTTCCAGATGGCGACGCGTACGGTCAGCTGTGGGCCGTCCTAATGGACCTCGGATATACGGAAGTCCAGTCGTTGGATCCAGATTACCGGGCGCTGGGGGCGACGAGCTGCGTCGAGAATGACGACGGGTGTCGCCTCGACATCTTCAACCAGCAGGTCGCGAACAAACTCGTACTCACCGACGGGATGCAAGGACGCAGCGAGCCGTTCCTCGACACGGACCGATTGACGGTTCGGCTAGTCAGCAACGAGGATATCTTCCTGTTCAAGGCGATCGCTGGCCGCCACGACGATATCGAGGACATGAATATGCTCGTACAGGCTGGCCTCGACTATGGTGTCGTCCAGGATGAACTCGAAGCCCAGATCGAACGCCTGGGTGACGATCAGTTTGCCACGTTCGCGAACGAAGCCCTAATCGAACTCGAGGAGCGGTACGGAGTGACCACGCCAGTCGAGGCCCGCGTTCAGGAGCTCACGAATAGGTACTACCGGGGGCTTGAAATCCTCCAGGCACTCGACGAACCGATGACCGTCGACGATCTGATTGTCGAACTGGAGCTAGACACCGACGAGGTTTACGATCGGATCGCATATCTTTCTAAATTCGACCGGGTCCATAGAGATGGCGACATAGTCCGTCCCGTGGAGTAGTCTAAACGCCACCCTACGGTGTTGGATGTCGACCGTCTGGTCGGGGAGCACGGCTCCGTTTGATTTTGTAATCGACGCGACACAGGTGTTTACAGCCACCCTCGGGTGAGCGCTGTTGCCAGTCGGAACAGGTACATAACCCATCGATGACGTCGACTTTCTCGACGACGACCACCTGGTTACGAACGATTTCGAGGTCATCCGACTCCTACGCAACCGAGTAGAATGCTGGCCAGCTGGTGTCCAGCCCGTAGTAGAGGCCAATGACGTAGCCAACCGCCTCGGTCTCGACTTTACGTGTCGACCGTTCAGTGTCATCAACGACGTCGAAGAGCGGCAGGGTAAACACTCCCACACGACCATCTACGAAGAGATCGATGTGCGGATCGTCGATACTGTTGAATCCCCGCACAGAGGAGAGCAAACCCCGCGTTGGGTTCATTCTCATGGGCATTCGACTCGCATGGGGTTGTTCCTGACTTTCGACCGCATTCATCAGATCGGATTGGTCGCTGGGAATGGGTACTCCATTCCCAAAGCATCGACCGAGCATCCTTCGTCGACAGAGACGAACGTCACTACAGAAGGGAATCCCGAAAATTACGCTGGATCGGCAAGAAGTGAGTCGGATCGGTTCTGAGAATCAGGCGTTTGGCATGAACTTGGAGCCAGCCTACGTGTATCCCAATACCACTTGGCGATACCGATCGATATGAGCTAGAACACATAGTTCAATAAGGTAGCCTATCGTCCAGATCTTCCTCTGAGCTAAATTTTTATACGTGCTGTGGCCCAACTGCCAAGAATGAGTACCACCGTCGACCCAATGATTACACTCACAAAAGACGACGGTTGGTGGATCGCCAAAGATACTGTGACTGGAGTCGTCAGCCAGGGCGAGGATCGAGGCGAGGCGCTAGAGAACCTCGATGAGGCTCTGAGCGGTTACCACGGTGAGGGACGAACACCCACTGATGAAGACCTTCGTGAGGCAGGTGTAGATCCCGAGCGTAACGTTTCTGGCGAACCGGAACCAGATTCAGAAATCTTCGATTTTTCTTAGTTGATCGTACGCCGGACGTATTCGGGTGAAGACGTCCGGAAGGTGTTGATGAATAACGTTCCTTTTTATATAGACTGGATACGGGGCGATCACTACATACTTCGTTGGGACCCGCCCGAAGGCCATGACGCTGATGCGCGCACTGTCCCCGTACCAGACCATAATGAGCTCCGACACGGTACACTCAAAGGCATTGGAAAGCAGGCTGGGATGAAAGATTTCGATAAGTTCCTTGATTGGCTAGATCGCAATCTGTGAATCTCAATCCAACTGGAGAAATCAATTACTTCAGTCGATACGCCTCGATTATCGGTTGAAGTCGACCCATGTACCGAATCTCTTGATAACATTCGGATCAGCGTCATAAGACATAGACGTGTGTCGCATTATGCTAGATATGAAGAATTACTCACGGGGGTCTGCTACAAATCGATAGAGTCCACGGTTTTCTTTCTCTACCCACCCTGCATCAACTAATCCTTTAAGTGCACGATTTATATATTGTTTTCGAATATTTAATTTTTCTTCAAGCCGTTTTGGATTGGCATAACCCCATGGCTCACCTGTTTCTCTACCTTCTTTGAGAACATTGAGAATCGCCTCTTGACGTTTATTAGGCTCGAATGATTCGTTGACCATCTTGCACCCTCCTACGATTATATTACACTTACCGTTTCGGATGTATTCATAAACTCTGTTTCATTGCAAGTTACATTATATGTTACAAAGTAACTATTAAGTAGGTGGGGGAATAACGTGTTTGTAAGGAGCGCGGGATTCCGTCCAGAAATGGCCGGAGCGTGCTGACACACGCTCGACCGTGCTTCGATACAAGCGAAGCATGTTGACAGACAAAGCAGCCGGACTTGAGAATTCCGGCATAGACAGACAGCACAGACTACCGATTACCTCTCGCAAACGGGGTGTGGACCTGTGAGTTCGACGCCACAGACGGTCGACGCACCGGCGAAAATTGCGCAGATTCCGTCGCTGCTCACAAACTCCTGTCGAGCTATCCTGGATGCCTTCGGCGAGAACATCATCCAACTCAACGCTCACGGGAGCGTCACAACAACGAACCAGACGATCATCGACGAACTTGCAGCATACGGCTTCATCCGCGAACAGGAGACGAAGCACCGACTCACGTTCGACTACACCCAACTCCAGAATTCGGATGGAACTGGCGTATCGAATCCACTCGACGAGGGGGCTCAAGAATCGATCCTCAATCACGTCAACGCTATCCTGGATGTCGAATCACACACTGTCGAACCGGATCTCGCGGTCACATCAGTGACGACTCGAATCACCGAGGACCGGCTTAGAGAAGTCACACCCGCCCAAACGTCGGAGTTTGACCTGCAGTTTGTCGCCGATCCAGCTGAGGAACCACTGCGAGACAAGACACGTCGACTCAACAGTGAGCGTGGACTCTACAACGAACTCGGGTTCAACATCCAGAACTTGAACTTGCGCTCAGTCGTTGAGACAAAGACAAAGTTCACCCAGCAGTCGGATGGTCGGTATTTGAGCTGGCGTGGACCAGAGGACATCCGCCCGCGATCTCCCGAACGGCTGGCGATTCGAATCAACAAACACATCCTGCCCGATTCATACGGCACGCTCAAACCGTATCGTGTTGTTGACGATACGATCCTCGAACTCGCCGAGGACGAAGTCGACACGCTTGCGGACCGCTTGGAGTCTTCGTCGACGGGAGGTGACAACTAATGGATGGTGTCCAGTTCAGTGTAGACCCGGAGGCCGATGAGGGATTCTTTGTTATTGTTGGCGATGAGCTCACCGTCTACGAGCAGTACGACACAGCAGTTGCTGACGTTCAACAGAAAGTCTCGACGGACACTGAGAGCTTCCTCGCCGAAGTGATGATTGACAATAACGGGAGCGATGATGTTGCAATCAGCCTCGAACAGGTTGGCTGGCAACAGATCATCCAGGACATGGCTGGCTCGGAGGAGGCCGACGAGTCATGATACGACGCGCCGAACTGCCCGTTGAGGCGTTAACGCTCGATCCGATGCAGTCCAGAGAGCGCGCCTGGAGCGGTGATGAACTCGACCAACGATTAGCAGAATCAATTGGCGATGATGGCTTGTTCCACGATATCATCGTGCGGCCGCTCGACGATGTTGATCTCAGTGTCGATCTGGGGGTAACTACAAACACAGAGACAGACACTGATAGTGACGACAGCGTCGAGACAAGCCAGCAGGGTGAGCACTCGACCGAGCAAGCCGAATACGCCATCATCGCAGGCTCGCGGCGATATCATGCAGCAATGGAGGCTGGCTACGAGACCATCCCGTGCAAGGTGTTCGAGGCGAATGATCTTGACGCAGCGTGGACATCGCTGACGGAGAATACGGACCGAAGAGAACTCTCCGAACAAGAGATCGCCCAGCAACTCAAACTCATCTACGAGTTGGTTCGCCCGCGGGATGATCTTCATTCGGACGAGAATACATCGGAATCAGAGACTAACACGAGTGGAGGTGACCAACAGCGATTCGAAACCGAGCGAGAAGCACTCGAATATCTCGCCCGGCGGTTCCGCGGCAACGACGGTGACAACGCTGTCAAGGTCGTCACCGAGCATCTCGAAACAGCCGCGCTACCGCCGATCCTCCAGTCATTGTTCAAGGATCCAGAGAATCGGTCGGCACAAGAGCGGATGGCGTTGGATAACTACGGGGTCGATACCCAGAGCAAGCTGGGAAGTGGCGAAGGAAAATCAGGAACCTCACGCGAGGTGGTTGCACTCCACGAGACATTGGGATCAGTCCTGGAGACGGATTCGGTTGATCCAACTGATGCTGTTTTAGAGACTGTGGGGTCGCTCCAGTTCAACGAGATGTCCGAGAACGAACTTCGACAGACGCTACGGCAGTTCCGTCGTGAAGCGAGCGCAGAACTCTCGGAGTCCTCACCGGTGGACCAACGCGAAGCGTTTTCCGAGACATTACAACAGCATTCCGAGGAGGCCAGAGAGCTGTACGAGGAAGTCGAACCAGCGCGGCCGTTCAAACGAGTGGATGTCATGGGTCCAGAAACTCAACGCCACAGCCGGTGGCACGTCCAGGCGATGCGAAGTCGGGGGATCAACACACATAGTGAACTGGTACGGAGCCTCTACGAAGAACGTCTCGAACAGCTGGCCGACGAAGAGGGGTGGGTCTGAGTATGGTCGAAACACGAGATGGGTCTGAGGTCGACAAAGAGAAGCTCCCGTCGACCTTCGATAAGCTAATTTCGGTCGACAAATTGGTTCACGGTGAGCACAACCCACGTCGGGTTCGGCCTAAAGACTCACTCCAAAAATCGATTAGCCGTGATGGGTTGGATCGACCGTTGATCGTTCGTCCGGATCCCCAACGAGAGGTGTATCATATCACGGACGGCTGGCAGCGATACCAGGCCGCGACTGACTGTGGCTGGGAGCGTCTCCCAGTCAAGGTGTACGAGACTGCGTTGGACGCACTAAAGGCAACTGAGACGGCCAGTATCGTTCGTGAGTGGTCGACCTATGAGTGGGCCAACTACTGTCAGTCACTCGCTGAGCAGTTCGATGCAGACTCCCGAAGCGCGCTGATCGAGCGAGTGGCTGCCCAGACGATTCATTCGCCACCAACAGTGCGTCGATATCTGGACGTCATGTCGTTGCCCAGCGAGCTGCATCCACTACTGAAAAACGGGCCAGAAGGCAGTACACAGGAGTGGGCGATGGTACGCAACTACAATGATGACGTGCGACAATACTGCGGTCTGTGGTGGACAGTAGCTGCACAGATCGCCCGCGGCCAGTCCGCAGTATCTCGCTCTCGGATTGTTGCCATTGCAGCCCAAGCCGTCGAGTTCGACCTTGCGACTGACGCGATGGAGTTTGTGGAATTAGCACTCGAGAATCCACACGCTGATTTGGATACGCTCCGCAGACAAGTCCTGTTAGGGAGTCACCACAGCCAATACTTGTCAGTGCCACGAGTGCCCGTTCGTCTGGAGCCAGACAAAAAACAAGCAATAATGGACTACTGCCATCAGAACCGAACGTCGTTGTCGGAATTTGTAATTGAAAAAATAGAATCGCTGGCAGACGAAATCATTAATGAGGAATCGAAGTAGATGATTTAGTTCCGTCGAGGGTTTTACAATCTATTGATCGTGTCGCAAAGTCCTTCAATATGCTAATATCGGCGCTGTCTTGCGTTCACCAGAGCAAAAGTTATTGTCCGATATTGTCTCTGAGTTGATCATATCATTGTAAGATGGGTTTACTGAACGAGATACAAAAAGGAAACAGAATAAACCAAAAGGAAATAGATGCTAAATCACTCAATATTGAACAGTTTCAATCTTAACAAGTACCTGGGATATCAGTCACCCAAATAGTAATTCGATGATCTACATTTCCCAATAAATATAATTTATATGAGTATCCTATCTTGAGTTACACTAATTTAAAAATGATTAATTGATTAAATTAATGTAGTGAATATATAGTATATCAGACGATAAGGAACTATATCGACTATCGAGAGAATGATATGCAGAGGTTGTAACTCACCCGCTTGTGCTGGACACAGACTGCACGCAACTCCCGTCACACTGCAGGCGGTAGGAGAGACTGCAAACCTCGTAGTGCTCAATACACAGTAAACCAGTCCGGCGCACCGGTGTATTCAGCCCAGCAGCGCTTGTGACACGCTTCGCCACGGGCGTTTGGAATCGCCCGATTGAGATCGACCATCTCTCCGCAGAGATCGCACTCGGCGCGGTGCCCCATCTGTCGGGTCTCGGCATCAAGATCCTTCACCTCGATGTAGAGCTCGTGGAGCGAACGGGGCGTCAGCCGGACGAGAACTTTCTCTCGGTCATCTGGATCTCGTTTCTCCGGGCAGTATGTCAATATCCAATCTTGCCCCTCCTCGCCGTTGCCTCCAGGACCCAACGAGATTGTCTGGGCAAGTTCGTCGGGGACGTAGTGCCATTCGTTGTCCCTGAACCGGGGGTAATGACCCTGGGGACGTGGTTTCTTGGGGTCGACATCGTCTTCTTCAGTCATACTCGAATGATGTGGTCGTAGACTTGCTCGGTCGTCTGGATACTCCGGTTCCGCAGGCGGTTTCGAACGTCATAGAGAGTGTTCCCCTCCTCGGCGTTCATCATCCGGTAGGCAACACTATGACGAAGTGCGTGCGGCGTCACGTCGCCCGGTTCACCACGAGTACCGTCGACCAGATACGGCTCAACATCTGCCTCTTCGGTAACCTTCGAGATCGCGTCGCGGACACCCTGGGTAGTGATCCGGTCGCTCGACCGTGAGGGGAACAACGCCGGCGAATCTTTCCACCTACTGTTCAGATACGACGACAGCAGCCGCGACACGTCAGCCGACAGCTCTAACGTCGCCGGTGCGGGCTCGTTGTCGTTCGGGTAGTCCTTCTGTATCTCTATCGGCACATACAGTGTGCTGTTACCCTCTCTGAGCATATCTACGTCGACCGCGACCAACTCGCCAACTCGAAGCCCGGGGTCGTACATGAGAGCAATGATCGCCTCATTACGCTGCTGCAGGTAGTCGGCACCAGTCGAGTAACACGCCGACCGGAGATCGTCGACCTGGTCGGGAGTGAGCCACACTTTTGCGCGAACTTTGGAATCTAGATTTTGCGCCACGTGATCGACCTTTATTTATATACAAACCATCCGTTACAGCCACTCAACTTTGGAGTCTGTAAAGAGACTCCAAAGTTCGGTGATTGACCGTCTAAAGAAAGGGATAGGTATGGTAATCATGAGCCGATCATCTGCACAAATTGCTTTAGTTAGAGAGTGGATACAGCACATACAGCATTCGGGTGCCACGCTTGACGACTACAGCAGCCACGGCATCGGCTCGTGGGACGACCAGTTCGGACTTCGGTACGACCGAGGGCCAGCTCACGACGCTGATGGCGGAGTACACGTGCGCGAAGGGAGCAACGGATTCGGGTGAGAGGGGGCTCGACACGTGCGACGCGCCCAGTATTCGCGTTTGGTCTCGACACAGGCCATTACTGTGCTCCCAGATATTGGTAATCCGAATGAGTGGGTCCCGACCGAGACGACAGAAGACACCCGAACTGGTGGCGGCCGAGTGTGAGGGTGCGGTCGATTTACAGGTCGACATCGGGGTGCTCGTCGCCCCCGCGCCTGGGACCGACCGCGTGGCCTCCTTCCGCTCGACAGTCATCTACGACGTGAATCGGCTGGGCCACGGCTGGAAAGGCTACATTGAGCAGAAAGAACACGAGAAATCCTATTGGATCCTGCTCTCTTGTATCGGGGAGTCGTGGGTTTGCGCCCACGCCAATAGAAAGAGAGCCGGTGAATCAGTCGCGACGGCGGACGGTCATCTCGACAGGCCCGTCGGGGCGGAGGGTAATCGAGGGGGCAAAGGAGAGGTCGTCGCGGGGGTCGACGGTCCACTCCTGCGCGATGGTCGCCAGGACGAGGCGAGCTTCAAGCATGGCGAAGCGGTCGCCGATACAGCGGCGTGGGCCGCCGCCGAAGGGGAAGTAGCCGAACGTCGGGAGCGAACTCTCGAACTCGTCGGTCCAGCGCTCGGGGCGGAAGGTCATGGGGTCGTCGTAGATGTTGTCGTCGTGGTGGACCACCCACGGGTGCATCGAGACGGTCGTTCCGGTCGAAATCTCGTAGCCACCGAGATCGTCGGGTTCGGCGGCTTCTCGGACCAGTTCCCAGACGGGCGGATAGAGACGCATACCTTCCTGAATGGCCTGTTCGGTGTAGGGCAGGTCGTCGAAATCGGCCATCGTCGGCGTCCGGCCGTCGAGGACGTCGTCGAGTTCGGCCTGCAACTCGGCGCTCTGCTCGGGATTGCGGCCCAGGGCGTGTAGAGTGTAGGTCAGCGTCAGTGCCGTCGTCTCGTGACCAGCGAGCAGGATCGTGATAATCTCGTCGCGAACGCGTTCGCGCGTGATGTCCTCGCCCTGTGCCGCGAGCAGGATCGAAACGATATCGTTGCCATCACCCTCGTCGTGTTTCTCGACGATGCGGTCGGCAATTTCCTTAAGCGTCTGGATGGCGGCCTGGTACCGGCGGTTCTCCGGCGTCGGGAGCCAACTGGGTGGGTGATACGGGCGTTCGGCGTAATCCATCACGGCCTCAAGCGCGTCGCTGACATCGCCTTGCTCCTCGGAAACGTCGACATCGAAGAGCGTCTGGGCGGCGATTTCGACGGTGAGGTGCATCATGTCCTCGTGGATGTCACGCGTGTCGCCATCGGCCCACGAGTCGAGCAGGCGCACGACGCCGTCGGTCATCTGCTTGGAGTACCGTTCGAGCATCCCCGGATGGAAGGCGGGTTGCATCCGGTGGTGCTGCTCACGCCACGCAGATCCCTCGCTCGTGAGCAGCCCCTCGCCGAGCGCGTCGCCGAGCGCCTCCTGAAAAAGGTCGCCCTTGATGTAGGACTGGTTATGCTGGACGAGTACCTGTTCGACGAGCTCGGGGTCGCTCACCTGATAGATCGTCGTGCCGGCGACCTCGTAGGACGCTATCGGCCCGTACTGGGTCGCGGTGTCGGTGACGAATCCGAGTCTGTCGCGAGCGAACTGGAGGGTGTTTCCTACGAGCGGGTAGCCGGTCGGTCCAGACGGCGTGTCGGTGTGATCCGTCGTTGCCATTTGTGTTAGGAGGGACGCGCCCGGGGCCTATCGGCCTACTGCCAGCGAAAACTGGTCATTTAAGTCAGGCGAGGGAGCAGGCGAGCCTCAATCTTGCGGAGATGCTCCGATGCGGTGCTCTCGGCGCAGTCCGCCGCGGCCGCGACATCCTCGATGGTGGCGGTGCGTGGCGTCGCGTAATATCCCACGTCGACGGCAGCATCGAGAACGGTTTGCTGGCGGTTGGTCAGGATGGATCGGGCGGCGTCAATCTCCGGGTCGTACGTGCCCAACTGCTCGATACGGACGTCAGCCGCGGCGTCGGCGGGGAGGTCGTCCATCGCGTCGTGAAGCCCCGCAGACGCACCTGCGATGCGGACTGTCACGCTCTCGGCTTCGAGTTCGATTGGTAGCTCGACGAGCAGCCGATGGCGTTCGACGATCCGCAGTAACTCGGCCAGTTCCGGTGTCGGGTGCGAGTGCACGAAGACGTACAGATTTCCGTTCCCGGCGTCGAAGACATCGTAGGAGATGACGTCGTCCCACGATTCGAGGTCGGCGGCGACGCTGTCGCGGGACGCCTCCAGCCGACAGAGTTGAACGAGCGTCTCGTCGTGGAGGTAGTTCATGTTACATAGCGTGCCGTAATCGACATCGAACCCGGGAACCAGCGCGTCATCGGTCTCCGACGACGGCGTCCGTGGAAAGGTGAGCGTCATGTACCGCATATCTGTCGTTGGATCGGTCACCCCAATACACTGTCGCCCGTTTCGAACCGCGTGGAGAATCTGCGAGCGGCAGGGCGTGAGACATTTCGAGGACAACTCCACCACACCGGAAGACGCGATTCTCTGACGCTTGTGCACTTCTCTTCGCAAGTGTATGGATAGAAAGCTGGCCTCGGCTTGGGTACTACATCTTCCTGCTACATATGCTCCCGCAGTCTTGCACATCCGGGTTTAATCGAACTTTGAGGAACTCGATTAGATGACCCAACGCAACACTCAGAGACTCTGGTCAGCAATTAATGCGCGAAATAAGAGAATGTGTAACTATGGCGATAAAGCTCGAAAATTTAGCAGGATAAGTATCACACATCGGCTTGAGCAGAAACTTTTCGTTTTGCTGGATTGGTAATTAAAGAAGCCAGCTTCTCATTTTGGACGTAAACTACTACCATTTCGTCGTGGCTGCGCACCGCGATAGCGCACACTGAAGTATTCAATCAGGCTGTGAGCCCAAACAGTCATGCTAACTGATTGTAAATGGCTCCTATGACCGGCCGAGACTACTCAACACGCTCGCGGCCAGTCGACACCCCGGCAATTTCGGAACTCGAAACAGTGCCACTTCATTCGACAGATTTGCTGAGACTACTCGACGACCAGGGAATTATCCTCTACGAGAGCCCCGCCATCGAGCGCCTCTACGGCTACGAGCAGGACGAACTCGTCGGCGAGTCGGTCGCCGACTACGTCCATCCGGCGGACCGCCAGCGCGTGATGGCGGCCTTCGAGGCGGTCGTCACCGGCGAATTCAACCACACCGAAGCCGTCGAGTACCGCCACCGCATGGCCGACGGGAGCTATCGGTGGATCGAGAGCGTCGGCTCGGCAAACCCGACGCCCGACGGCAAGTACGTCATCAACTCCCGTGACATCTCCGAGCGCAAGCAGCGCGAATTGGAACTCCAAGAGACCAGACAACAGGTCCAGTCCGAGCGCGACGGCAAAGAGGCGATCCGCCAGCTGCTGGTCGAATCCTCACACGTTGACGAGATCACCAACGGGGTTTGTCGGCTGCTGGTCGAGACTTACGGCTACGAGGCCGCGTGGGTAGTCACGCACGCCGAGACCATCGACGAGGGTGTGGTGTGGCTTGCAAGCCACGGCTCCGATCGCGGGTTTCTCGCCCTCAATGGGGAAACATGGACCGTCGACGCCGCCACCCGGCAGTGTCACGATACAGACGAGCCGGTGGTGGTCACGGTTGAGGAGGCGGACGGCGAAAGCGAGCAGGAAGCCGAAAGCGACGACGGGAGTGAGGGCGACAGCGACGACGAGAGCGGTGAATCGGTCGTAGACCGGCTTCGGGTGTGTGATCTCCAATCGGTGCGGGCGATACCGCTTGAACACGACGGCGTCACCTACGGTGTGCTCACGGCGATTCGGGCCGCACCCGGCAACGAGTTCACCGGAGAGTTGGTCGACGAGGTCGCCGCCGCCCTCGCGTTTAAACAACAGGTCGACCGCCAGCAGGCAGCCCTGCGAACCACACAGGTGGTCGAACTCGCCCTCCGGATTCCTGAGCATCACGTCTTGGCGGCACTGGCCGCGTCGCCGTCGCTACCCGACGAAGTCGAGTTCGTGGCGCAGGAACTCAGACACGCCGACGGCGGGCTGTCGACCTACCTGCTCAGATCGACGGGCGTCGACGCCGCGACGCTCGTTGAGGCGGCGGGCGAGCTTCCGGCGGTCGTGGCCGCCAGCGTCGTCACCGAGGACGACGAGCGGGCGGTCGTCCAGCTTCGGGTCGACGAGCCAACGGTGGGGTCGGTCCTTAGTGGGTACGGCGCGGTGTTGCAGTCGACGGTCGCCAGCGAGGGCCGCGTTGAGGTGACCGTCCAGTTCCCCCGGCGGACGGACGTGAGCCGGGTCGTCGAGACGGTGCAGGATCATTGGCCCGCGGCGACGCTGCAGGCGCGCAGCCAGCGAACGCTTGATACCGAGCGGCCGGGGCCCTTCGGGAACCTGACCGGCAAGCAGGAAGACGCCCTGCGGGCGGCGACGCTGGCGGACTTTTTCGACCGGCCGCAGGGAGCCAGCGCGAGCGAGATCGCCGCAACGCTAGGGATCTCGGCGTCGACGTTCCTCCATCATCTTCGCAACGCCGAGCGGACGGTGTTCGTCGATGCCTTCGGCGATGGCAACGAGTAGACCGCGGTGGGCGGTGGCAGGTGGCACACCGGTTGAAAATCCCACATTTATCGTCATATATCTATGTAAAATTTAAGTAGTTGTGATAAGTATACTGACCATCGTATACCTTTCACCTCTCTGTGCCGGGCCAGTCGCGGGGGCAGCCGTCAGCGGCGGGCGACTGGCGGGCAGTGGTGTGGGCAAGGCGTCCACGGCTGCGGCGGCGTGTGTGCGACCGCGAGGGTCGACATGAACATGAGCCTCGGACGTCGGCTCGGCGTCGGGCTGGTGACGCTCGTGGTCGTGGGGCTGCTGGCGGTCGGCGGCTTCGCGGGCACGGCGGCGGCGACCGATAACAAACCAACGTGTTCAGACGTGGGCTATGAGCCGAACGGTTCGGGCTGGTACGAAGTCGAAAACGTGAGTCAACTCCAGTGTATCGAGGAGCAGGGGCTGGGCAATGACTACGTCCTTACCAGTGACATCAACGCCAGCGGGACCGAAAACTGGGGCTCCGGTGGCTTCGATCCGATTGGAGACCCCAGCAACGAGTTCACCGGCACGTTCGATGGCGATGGCCATACGATTTCGGATCTGGTTATCGACCGTGGAGATTACGTTGGACTGTTTGGATGGGCCGATGGAAGTACAATCGAGAACGTCGGCGTCGAAAACGCCAACATCACCGGAGAATACCAAGTAGGGGGGCTAGTCGGGTTTACCAACGCAACTGTGAGGAAGTCATACGCCACAGGCAATGTCACCGGAAACAATTTTGTCGGCGGACTAGTCGGCGTTAACGACCAAGGTGATGTGAGCAGTTCTTATGCTTCTGGTAGTGTCAACGGAAACGACGAAGTCGGCGGACTGGTCGGCAACAACTTCGAAGGCGATGTGAGCGAGTCGTACGCCATAGGTACTGTTGATGGAAACAACGAAGTCGGCGGACTAGTCGGCAAAAACGACCAAAGCGATGTGAGCGATTCGTACGCCACCGGTAATGTCACAGGAAACGAGGATGTCGGCGGACTAGTCGGCTTTAACGACCAAAGCTATGTGATCGACAGCTACTGGGACAAAGGAACAACGAACCAATCCAGCGCGGCCGGCGGCAGCAGACTGGCCACAGAGACCAACCTCACTGGCTTCGGCGAGACAAGCGACGACGACCCGGCCCCCGAGATGCAGGGGCTGAACGCGACCGTTGAGATGGACCGTCTGGACTTCACCGAGACGTGGCGACCGGGTGACGACGGGACGCCAGCCCTCGCGTGGGACTCGGAGTTCGATGATACCGCCGACGCCTACGACAGCCTCGTCGCGGGCGATGGCGACGCCAACCCCTACGAGGTGACCAATATCTACGAACTCCAGCGGATGGACACCCACCTCGACGACGACTTCGAGTTGCAGAACGACATCGATGCGAATGGGACCGACGAGTGGAACGGCGAGAAGGGATTCGATCCGATTGGTGAGGACTCAAACAATCCGTTCGAAGGCACATTCGACGGCGACAGCCATACGATCTCGGAGTTGTCTATCGACCGGGAGAATGACGAATTCATTGGACTGTTCGGAGCTACCGATGGGAGTGATGTGGTGATAGAGCGCGTCGGCCTCGAAAACGCCACCATCACCGGAGACGACGATGTCGGCGGGCTGCTCGGCTACAACAACGACGGCACTGTGAGCGAGTCGTACGCGACGGGAGAGGTGACCGCAAACGGAGACTACGCGGATATCGGCGGGCTGGTCGGCTACAACGAAGACGGCGATATGAATGAGTCGTACGCGACGGGAGAGGTGACCGCAAACGGAGACTTCGCGTCTGTCGGTGGGCTGGTCGGCCACAACGTCGGCGGCGATGTGAGCGAGTCCTACGCCACCGGCACTGTCGACGGAGACCGGTTTGTCGGCGGGCTGGTCGGCCAAAACGACGGCGGCACCGTCAGCGAGTCCTACGCCACCGGCAGTGTCGACGAGGACGCTGACGCAAACGATGTCGGCGGGCTGGTCGGCTCCAACGGCGGCGATGTGACATCCTCGTACGCCACCGGCAGTGTCGATGGTAACAACAATGTCGGCGGGCTGGTCGGCTACAATGGTCTTTCTGGGGATGTGAGCGAGTCGTACGCCACCGGCAGTGTCGATGGTAACAACAATGTCGGCGGGCTGATCGGCGAAAACTTTCAGGGCGATGTGATCGACAGCTACTGGGACAAGGGAACAGCGAACCAATCCGACGCAATCGGTGACGATTCTGGAACAAGCGATAATCTCGAAGGTTTCGGCGAGACGAGCACCGACGACCCGGCCCCCGAAATGCAGCGGTTCGCCCCGCAGGTCACTATGGACCGGCTGGATTACAGCACCACCTGGACGCTGACGAGCGGCTATCCCGCCCTCGCGTGGGAGAACCGCTCGCCGATCACCGTCGACGCCCTCGACGCCAGCGACGAGACGGTCGACGAAGGCGAACGCGGGACGATCACCGTCACCGCCGAGGAGGGCGGCAGGGATACAGGCGAGGGCGTCAATATCACCGTCGCCGACGACGACAGCCTCGGCGGCCTCAGCGACGGCGCGACCAGCGTCACCGACACCGACGGCGAGGTGACGTTCAGCTTCGACGAATCGTCCGCCGGAAGCTACAGCCCCGAATTCGCGTGGGACGACGACACCAAAGTCAACGACACCGCGAGTATCACCGTCGAGTCGACCGGCGGCGGAAACAACAATAACAACAACGGCGGTGGCGGCGGCGGGTCGACCGCTCCCTCCAGCGACGATGACGAAGACGACGAGGGCGACGAAGGCGACGATCCGTCGAACGTGCGGGGCCAACCCAACGACGATGGCTCGGTCGACTTCTCCGTCTCCGATCCCGACGGCGAGGGCGACATCACCCTCTGGCTGAATGATGATGACGACGAGGGCGAAAGCGAAGACGGCGAAGACGATGACGATGCAAGCGAGGACGACCAGAACGAGAATGACGAAGACGACGGCGATTCCGACGCTGCTGACGGATCGAGTAGTGCTTCCGCCCGAAACGTCGAGGTCGACAGTCTCTCGATACGCCCAACCGAGACGGGCTCCCGCGAGTTCGATGTCAACGTCAGGCAGTGGGAGGCTGGCGACGACCGTGACAGCGAGGACGACGACGAGTCAGAAAACGACGAGGACGCCGAACCGCAGTCGTTGAACACCGAGGCCGAAGACGAGGTCGACCAAACGGATGAGGAGGCCTTCCGCGAGGAAACGGGCTCTTCGGCCCTCAGCTACGTCGAAGTCACCCACACGAACACTGACGAGGACATCGAGAACGTCAACTTCCGCTTCCGTGTCCGCTCCGAGTACATCGACGAACAGAACGTCGACCCCGATGAGATCCGCCTCTACCGCGACGAGACCGACGAGTGGAACGAACTGGAGGCCACCGAAATCGAGACGACCGATACCCACCACGTCTTCGAGGCCGAATCGCCCGGCCTCTCGGTGTTCGCCGTCGGCGCACCCCAGTCCAGCGATACCGCAGAGGACACTGACGATACGGACGACGCCGAGGAGTCGACCGACGACGCTGACTCCGAGGACGACGCTGACTCCGAGGACGACACTGACTCGGCACTGCCCGGCTTCGGCATTCCGACTGCTGTGATCGCTCTGCTGGTCTCGCTTGCGGTCGCCCACCGTCGACGGGGCGGACGTAACTGACACCAGCAAGTCACATTATGATTCTCCAGGGGAATCCTGTGACTCGACCGACCACAGGCTGATTTATCGGCTAGAAAAATTACGAATCCAACATCAACCCCGGTTTCTCGAACAAAAGTAACCTTGTCCAGTGCTTTACTTACGCTCGCAGTCTTGCAGACACATCTCATCTGAGTCGATAAGCCAGTTTATCACCCTCCCAGTACATCTTAACCAACAAAACCAGACCCTCACATCGTCTGTTGGTTAAGTAGTCTCGGCGGTGTTGGGAGTGAGAGAGACGATTGAGAAAAGAATGGTTCTGCGTAGCTGCTACCAACCTCAGATGTCTAGGAGAGAGTAGCCCAGAATGTTCTAATCACCCGCTTAAATAGCTGGGAGAAGTAGCTCACACCAACCACCAGAAATGCCACCAGAAGGCTACCCGCCACTCCCAGGATGGATCGAAGACGCGTACTTCCCTCTTGAGCGGTATCTCTGCGAGCAGTCGGATCGAGACTCCTTTACACATCACCAAGCAACAGAACTCATCGCTGAGGCCAATCCAGACTTCGGTGATGGCGATATTAACCACTCCCTCGATTACCTACTCAACCGCGGATGGCTCTACAAAGTCGACGACCGCCTCTTTGTCACCGAGTTGCGGTGCGCAAAATTCGAGGAGTCGACCGAGTGACAATCGTAGGTTCAGTTGCGGTCACTGTCTGTGATATCTCCGGTATCTTTTCCACCGTTACTTGAGGAGTCCAATACTTCTCGAATACACTTCAAACCCATGAAAACTACACAAAACAGGTGTGTAGATCACGACTCCATCGTTAAGTCGGTCCCCGCTGACGCTCCGGCCCTCCAAGACGGAGCGCATCTGAGAATATCCACTCCAGCAAGAATAATGTTTGGTACGACTACACATGAATACAACAGGATCAACCGACACTAGCGTTTTGACTCCTGAACCTAACGCATTCACACGCCATTTTCTGTGACCTGGCACACCATCTTCGATCAACTCGACGAGATTCCGTAGTTGAGAGCGATTTCAGTATCCTCGAGTTGTGCGTCTTCCCACTGTCGACGCTCTTCGATCAGTTCTCTTCCCAGTGGTGTGAACGTATACAGATTCGTCCGGTCGTCTTTGTTTCCTTTTTTGATCAGTCCTTCTTCGACGAGCTCGTTGAGGTTTAGGTAAAGCCGTCCGTGATTCACTTCAGCTGTTGAGTATGCTTCGAGTTCACGACGGATTTCCGCTCCAGATGGCTCGTTGAGCGAGGCGATACAATAGAGCAAATCTCGCTGAAATCCTGTTAGGTCATACATGAGTGCAGATTCTATTTTGACAAATATAAGAATTTGTTATAGTTCAATATGCAATAGAGTGTCCTAAGCAGACTACTGACGAATAGAAGCCTTTGAACCGACCAGATCAGTGGCATTATGCGATTGAAGCGGTTATTTTTCAGTATGTCGACTGCTGACGAAGCGACAGTCACAACCACTGAAGAGATGTGGGACGTTGTCAGCGACCTTCCTCCGAGCGCGAAATTGGTCGCCAAAGTTCTCGAATACAATGGAACGCTCACCCAATCAGCCCTTGCAGACAAATCTCGACTCTCACCTCGAACTGTTCGAAATGCGCTCACTGAACTCGATGCGGCTGGTGTCGTCGACACTGAAATCTCACTTGCCGATGCTCGACAACATCTTTACTCGCTCACGGTTGAACCCTGAGCGGTCCGACTCTCACAAATCTAGTTGAAGACCGCTAATATCGAAAGCGTTCGACGACTTCTCCGAACGCAACGGTCTCGGTAACAGTCTCGATTCGTATCCGCACTCGCTCGCCTACCTCCGTCTCTGGGACGATCACAACAAATCCACGCTCGACGCGTGTCAGCCCGTCTCCCTGATCACCCAGCTCTGTAATCTCGACGACTCGTGTCTCGCCAGTGCTGACTGGTGGTTGATCGAGATCGGATTGTTGTGATGAATCGTCACGGTTCTGTGTGGGAACTGGCTGTGAGGTTTCGCCCGGTTGCTTGAGAACTGCGACTCGGTAGTCTTCGGCCGGATCGACATAGCCGACGTCGACTTCCTGCTTTGGGACCTCGACGACGTATGACTGGTTTTGTTCTTCGAGTTCAGCAGTGAATAGACAGGTGAGTTGCTCGGATATCTCCATTGAAAGCTCGTATTAACTGTTGGTCTAACAAGTGACTTGAGACTATCGAGAGGTCTGGAAAACGGACCGCCAACACAGAAGCGAGAGCGTCGAACCGCTCAGAGTGGTGGATATGAACAAGTATCTGACTCAAGGCAGTGACTCACAGGCGATCCCGTCTCCGTCGCCATCAAGGCCATGTGTATCGCCCGATTCGTTCTCTAGTACGTATTGGGCCTGTGCTTGCGTCTCAAAGTCCTCACAGTCGTAGTCGCCATCCGGCGGCAGTGGCGGGATCTCGACGTCGCTACTGTCGTCGTCTGATTCCGACTCTGTATCGGAATCTTCGAGGTCCCACAGTCCCACGTTACTATCTTGGGCTTGCTGCTCAGCAGCTGTAAACTCCTCGCGCAGCGAGAACTGACTGTCATACATCCGGGCGTAGCCGTCTGCAAGCAGTCGCTCGTTGAAATTCTCACCGTCGACATACAGATACACGAGGAGTCGACCAAAGTAACCACGTCTGTCTGAGTCGGGATCGAAGACCATCTGGACCTCCGCTCCTTCTAACTCGTCCTCAGCGAATACAGTCGCTTGCTCGCCCCACTCAAAGAGATGATCACGGCCTGCGGTGCTGTCGGGGATGCCCGCAAATTCGTCCGGTGAGACCCGCGAGAGCGTGGTCTCTGGCGTGTCGACACCCAGGAGGCGGACTGTCTCTTCAGTCCCGTTGGCATACTCGATTTCCATCGTATCACCGTCGATCACACGTGTGACAGTGACCGTGACCGACTCGCCGTCGACGGCGTCGGGTGTCGTGGTCTCGGTCGACTCGGTGGTAGATTCCTCAGGTGTCGCAGATCCGTCGACAGGACTGCCGGTACACCCAGCGAGAGCTACCAACAGGACGACGCCAACGAGGGCCACCAGTCGAGTTCGTCGCATACAGGAGTATCGGAAGTCGACGGGATCAATCAGTCGGTTGGGTTGGAAAACTAAGCTACTGATTAACCAACAACCCGACGTGAATACGGATTTTGTTGGTTAACCAGTCTGACCAGTTGCCCCCGAAAATCTGTTTACGCTCTTGTGGCGTAGATTGTTGGTGAGTCATAGTGCAGGTTCGTGGCTCGACGTCCGAGACAAACGTCTTGATTACCCGTGTTTCGCGGTGTATTGCTCCAATGCGTGTTTGATAGCTTTCGGGCTGTTGGCAACTCTATTTGTAGCTACTCGCATCAAATTTGGCGGCGAATACCCGTCTGAATACTCGAAAATGCGATGTACTGCCGATGTTGGAACCGCTACCGGTGTAAAGTCATCGACGGTGTAAATGAGGGGTGTAGACGTACTGGCCCATAACGTTGTACTCGCCCATTGCTGTTCGTCCTCGAAAGTGGTTTCGATCCAGCCAGTGCCAACGTACTTACCATCCTGATGGAAGAGCACGAGATCGCCAGTAGTCATCTTCTCAAAGGTACTATCTCTGCTTTCTGGAGCCCCGAAGAATTGCACTGTCTCCATTCCAGCGATCGGTTCAGGACAACCTGGATAGTCATCTACGTCGACAGTTGAGCGGACCGTCGCATCAAAATCCGCTGGCAAGGTTCGTGCCAGAAAGATATTAGAACTCACACTGATTGATTATTTACGGCCGAAGAAATACTCTCTGGAACATCGTTACTACGAACTGAGCGGAACAAAAGTTGTTCCTGGAACCTGGCTCTCACGGAATGAATACAAACTGTTTCCGTGGGAAGCCGAGACCTTTGAACAGGAAGTGATCACCCGGCTGATGGATTTCCTATGATGCTATCTTTCTACAAGGAGAGAATTCCGGCGTTCACGCCGGGGGTGAATCCGACAACCCCTCTTGATTGGGAACATCGTTTGTTGAATGATACGAACGTGTCACCCTTGTCCACTGTGACTCTAACTATTGCTGAGAACTGACCAACAATCTCCTACCCAAGAGCGTACTCTGATTGACGAGTGGCAGTTCATGATCCATGACACGATGGGGGCAGCATTCTACGTTGATATA
This sequence comes from Halohasta sp. A2, assembly GCF_056175805.1. NCBI lineage: Archaea > Methanobacteriati > Methanobacteriota > Halobacteria > Halobacteriales > Haloferacaceae > Halohasta > Halohasta sp. A2. The sequence goes on from NZ_JAQFWV010000030.1 coordinate 30,059, forward strand.
CCGTGGACGACACTTCTCTAAAAATTGAATATAGGAATCCACTCGCTGCAACGCATAGAAACAAAAATCCCCAGCGTGAGGCACACCCCAGAAAGCGTCTATTAATACGATCAGTCGAAAGAAGACAGTTGGAGTTCTTCTCATCAGCGGTATGATCGTCTACACCCCCCGGGTACGTCCGCATAAGATACATGCTCAGAATGACAGATGATAGTATTGACACCGTTATAGACACACACCGTCTGCAAAAAGGGGTGAAAGTGTGAGAATTCCTTAGAAAAGGGAGACACCGGTATAGACACACACCGTCTGCAAAAAGGGGGTGGAAATGTAGAAATTCCTTAGAGAGGGATGATACCATTATGTACACACACCGTCTGCAAAAAGAGGGGTAGAGATGTAGAAATTCCTTAGAAAGAGGTGACACCACTATAGACACACACCGTATGCAAAAAGGGGTAGAGGCGTAGAGCTCCTTGGAAATGGACGACACTGATAGGGACACACCGTATGCAAAAAGGTACTCTCGAATAACAAACATCCTCACGGGGAGTGGTTCTCACTATGCGAATTTCTTAATTTGTGAATTGACAACAGATTTGATATTTGGAGACTCGTTTTTGAGCTGCTCCAGCCGAGTATCTTCCTCAAGAGTGTCCACGACCACATCTGAGTCATTGGCGATCAAATAGTATTTGTGGACGCCATTTGAGCTGTGGCCCTTTTTTTGCGACTGCACGAACCCATACGTCTCGGCTTCTTTCATATACCGGAGGAACATATCCCGTGATTTACAATTAGCATCGATGATCTGAGTTATATATTTGTAAACAGAGTATGCAACGATGTTGGGAACCATATCGACCTTTTTGTCTGCATATGATTTGGTGACGGCAGTCGAATAGAGAGCCAACTTCTTTTGGGTCGACAGTCCTTGCATTTGCGAGAGTGTTGCTTCTCGTTCAGCTTCTTTTTGAGCTCGGCGGGCGTGCTCTTCTCGGACAGTCTGTTCGTTGTCGTAGTTCGCGAGTTCGCCGGCTTTGCGGAAGAGGTCTATCGCTTGTCGAGCATCACCATGATCTTGCGCTCCGAGTGCTGCACAAAGTCGGATCACCCCGTCGCTGAGAACGCCGTCTTTGAACGCATCTCGACGTCGATTGAGGATCGAACTGAGTCGAGTTGCGTCGTAATCAGGAAAAACAATTTTTTCAGGGTTGTAGGAGCTAAACGCTCTGCCATCGAGATCCTCCATAAAACTAGGGTCGTTCGTGAGTGCGGCAATTGACACATCGCAATCAGTCAACCCAAGCTGTGTCGTCCTAGACAGTTGGTAGATGACATCGGAGAAAGCAGGGGTATTGTTCTGCCGAGTGCCGGTTAGTAGATCGACCTCGTCGAGGATAACCATCACAGCATCGTAATGTGAGGATATGATCTCAAACAACCGATCGACTTTGACGTCGGTCGACACTCCCTTCCGTGGAACTCCGACATCCACGCCGGCTTTGACAGCTGCTTGGTCGACTAGGTTGTAGATCGCTCGGTCATAGGATCGGATTTTCTGGCAACTGATTTCAAGAGTGATGAAAGCAATCCCCTGGGCTTGAGCGAGCTCGCCAGCTGTATCACAGACCGAGTTGATGATTAACGACTTTCCAGTTCCTGATGGACCGTACAACAGAAGGTCAGGAGATCGGTTCCCGTTGAGCATCGTTCTCAGATAATTTATTGTCTGATCTAGCTGCTCGTCCCGACCAACAATTCGGTCAGAATCAATAATTGTCTCCGGGTCGAGGAGACTCTTGTCGTTGAAAACGGTCGTCTGGTTGCCCTGCTCGAACCGATCCCGGATAGGGTCGGTCGTCGACCTGTCCACATCAGAGTCGGTCATATCTCCAATACAATCAAGCACACATATATACTTATAGGACCGTGTGCAAAATCCGATCATCGGTTTGTGGGCTTGAAACACGGGTTGTGAGAAGTATGAGATCGACAAGGCACAACCGATATCGGAATCCACTGTCGGGAGTGCCAGCGTCAACCCACGATAGGAGGTGATTTTTCTCGGTGAGAATCTCCTCGAGGAGATCTCGAACACAGGGACACCGTTTGCAAAAAGGGTAGCGGAAAATAGAAGGGGTAGGCAAATCTCGACAACCGAGTTAATCACGCTTAAATAGCCAAAAACCGGGTTTCAGACGGTGATAACGTTGAAACACACTGGTTTTTACGAGCCTCTTGTAATAAAGAAAGATTTATTACAATACCTTAGTAACCAAAAACGTAATGTAGTAACACACAAAATAACAAATTACTGTGATTTGTTTGTGTGTATGATGATGAAAACGGAAGTAAAGGACGTCTAATACTGCTCAACCGCCAATACGAGTTATTAGAATCGAGACGATTGACGTAGTGTTCACGAACCTTTGTGCCGACCCCTTTTTGCACACGGTGTCCCTCTCCTCTCGAGCTTCCTCTCAAGCTGGGGACCATAGCTCCACCCAGCGAAAATGACCTGTGTCTGTAGCTGATGTACTGCCTCGTTGAACCTGTCCAAATAACAACTTTGAGCCGATTTTACGCTCTTAAAATCGGCTAGAGAGTTAATTACCTCAATCAACTAGCAAGAATAATATTTTTGGACAGGCTCTCTTTCAACTCGAAAACGGGGGGTGTCCTCGTATTCGAGTTCAATCGTCTGGATTTACCGGACATTTGTATTTGGAGGTCACCTTATCGCCTTCTCGCCACTGCCAGTAGTAGTAGTGGTTGTTGTTGTTGATTTCCTTGATCGTGATCGTCGCTTTGGCAGGGACGTCGTCCGGGAGGTCGTCTAGTCGCTCCTCCACTTCTTTATTATCTGCCGATCCCTCGAGACGGGCCTCACGTTGCTTGTACTCGGCTAGCGCTTCGGCGTACGTAGCAATGTCTCGGAGCTGCTCCGGAGTCGACTTGTTGAGTGTGTTGACGATTTCCGTTGGGAGGTTCACCGGTGGGGTCGGGGGTTCGTAGGACATCAGCTACTCTCGTGTTAACCAACATAACCCGCGAATTCTTAGTTTTGTTGGTTAAGACAATAGAGACGGCTCTCGTGCCTACTGACTGTAACACTACTCGAAACTTATTCATATATATGTTTCGTACTATGTTACACCGTGCTCCGGCGCATCGAACTCGAGGTCCTCGCCACGGTCGACCGCGGCGACACGATCTCCGAACTCGCGACGAAGCTCGACTACAGCGAGAGCTACCTCTCCCGTGCCGTCGGTGGTCTCACCGAAAAGGGACTCATCTACACGGAACGCGACGGCCGGCAAAAACGAGTCTTCCCGTCTGATTCTCGCGCCGTCGAACTCTACCAGGACCTCGTCCGCCAGCACTCCCATATCGACTTCCCCGAACTGCTGACCGGCAAGGCACTCGAGGTGCTGTACTACCTTGACCAGCCGCGAACTGTCTCCGAGATCGCCAACCGGAGCAACAACTACCGCAACACGGTTAACCGCGTCCTCAAGCGGTTTCGCGACCGTGGTCTCGTCGGCACAGCCCACGGCCACTACGAATTTAACGCCGATTTCGACCGCCTCCACAAATTCGCCTGGGCACTCGCACACCATCTGCATCGCCAGCGCCTCGAAGCCGTCGCCCCGAAGGGCACAATTCTCTGGGAAGACTACGACGAATTCCTCGCCCAGACCGAGACGGAGATCGACGCAGAAGCGTTCCACGAAACCGGCCTCGCTCGATTCGCAGCCTTCGACATCCAGTTCCTACTCACCGGCTACCGCTACTACGTCTACTCCGAAGAACTCGATGCCGTCTCGCCAGCGGACCTGTGTTGTCACACCCTCTTGATCGACGACGGCAGCCGCCATCACTCGTACTGTCTCCTGTTGATCAGTCATGTCGACGTCGACGAGGCGGAACTACGAGAGCAGTCGGCGAAGTATGGCCTCGAAGACGAAATCGACGCCCTGATTCGTTACCTCGATACGCGTGGTGAGGTCGAGGATGACCGGCTCCCGGAGTGGGACGAGTTCCAGGAGCTGGCGGCTGACTACGAGGTGCCACTACCACAATGAGACCAACATTCGGACGCAAGTACATCGAGGACGAATTCCAGCGAATCGGAGACGGGATATCTGAACCGCTCACAGTATACTTGATCGGTGGTGGTGCAATGTCGCTGCGCGACCTCAAGGGGGCGACAAAAGACATCGACCTAGTTGTCCCGGATGGCGACGCGTACGGTCAGCTATGGGCCGTCCTGATGGACCTCGGGTACGCGGAGGTCCAGTCGCTGGATCCAGATTACCGGGCGCTGGGGGCGACGAGCTGCGTCGAGAACGACGATGGGTGTCGCCTCGACATTTTCAACCAGCAGGTCGCGAACAAGCACGTACTCACCGACGGGATGCAAGAGCGCAGCGAGCCGTTCCTCGACACGGATCGACTGACGGTCCGGCTAGTCAGCAACGAAGATATCTTCCTGTTTAAGGCGATCGCTGGCCGCCACGACGATATCGAGGACATGAATATGCTCGTACAGGCTGGCCTCGACTATGGTGTCGTCCAGGATGAACTCGAAGCCCAGATCGAACGCCTGGGTGACGATCAGTTTGCCACGTTCGCGAACGAAGCCCTAATCGAACTCGAGGAGCGGTACGGAGTGACCACGCCAGTCGAGGCCCGCGTTCAGGAACTCACGAATAGGTACTACCGGGGGCTTGAAATCCTCCAGGCACTCGACGAACCGATGACCGTCGACGAGTTAGTTGCCAATCTCGGATTGGAGCTTGATGCGGTTCGAGATAAGCTTACGTATCTTGAGAAATTCGGCCGAGTACGCCAAAATGGCGATACAGTCTCAGTCGATCACATCGGGTTAGATGGAGTGTCTGTTTGGAAGTAGTGTGAAACAAACCCAAACAGACAATCAGATCGAAGAAGAGCATCTGCTTAATTTTGTCGTCAACACTCTCGACGAGGAACTTCCGATAGAACTCGCAGACGGTGTAAAGGTCTCATCAGAGAAGCTCTATGAGGTCCTCGCTGGCGCCAGCG
>NZ_JAQFWV010000031.1:0-33755 GCF_056175805.1 Halohasta sp. A2
ACGATCGCCAGATAGCTGAGTTTGGCTCTCTTTTTGTCAACGCTACTGGATCGGTTGAGCAAATTATACTGCGGTGTCTTCGACCGATATCGATGACTGAGAGTGTGAGAATTCTTAGACAGGCTCTCTATACCCAGAAAAACGCGGGTTAGAACCATTCCAATATAACGGTATTCACTCTTTTGTACCAGTTGACCATCACTATTTAGCACGTCGGGGCCCAACCATTCACGAGAAACCGATGTCCCACGAATCGCTCCCCCCAGAAACCACGCTGAACCGCCGACTGACCCCTCGGTTCGGCCGTCGGGACTGCCGATGAGTACGAACCGCTACACCTACGGCGTTATCGAGCAGGCCCCACTTGATGTCGACGTCGCGGGTGTCGACGGCTCCGAATCGATCACAACCGTCGACTACCGGTCGCTGTCGGCAGTCGTCAGCGAGATCGAGACGATGGAGCCCGAACGGACCGACGAGAACGCCGCCGCCCACGACGAGGTGCTTCGGGCGGTCCTCCAGTCCGAGGGCGGCCGCACGGTCATCCCGATGCGGTTCGGCATGGTGTTTAAAAACGAAAAAACGCTCAAAAACATCCTCCGAAACGGTCACGTTGCCTTCCGGCGGTCGCTCAACGATCTCGACGGGATGGTCGAACTCGGTGTCAAACTCGTGACGAAGGACGAGGCGACAGTCGACCGCCCTGCTGTCGTCGAGAATGTCGCCACGCGGCTCCGCGAGGTGGCCGACACCGAGGCTGGCAACGAGCTGTACAGCGACCGGCTGGTGTTCAACCGATCGTATCTCGTCGAGCGCGACGCACAGACGGCGTTCGACGACGCCGTGAGCGAGATTACAGACGAGTACGGCGATGATCTCCACGTCCAGTACAACGGGCCGTGGGCCCCCTACAACTTCGTCGACATCAATATCGGCGCGGAGGGCCAGCGATCATGATCGTCGTCGACGACCTGCTGATCAACCCGTTCGTCTCCATCGTCGAAGCGATCCACTCGATGGCGATCAGCGAGATGTACAACATCGCCGAAATCCAAAACGAGATCAAAGAAAACAGGCTGCTGTACGAGCTCGGCGAGCGGTCGGAAGCCGAGTACGAACGTCTGAACGACGACCTCGAAGAACAGCTCGAAATCGCGCGTGAAGCACACGAACAGACGCGCGGCAAAGTCGAGGTCATGCGATGACAGACATCCCACCCTCTGACGACCGGGATGATGACCACTCGGACCGACCCGAGTCAGGCGAGCCAGACGCCCGACGAGGCGGCGTTTCGGGGCTGCTCAGACAGCTCCTCGAAACGATTCAAAAACTCGACGAGTCCGGACGATCCGTTGAACGAGGCGCGGGCCATCGGGAGTCGGCCAATACGGCGTTCCAGTACGAGTATAGCGTCAATCTGGGCCTCGGAGGCGCTGAGAGGACCGACAGCACTGCCGCGGACACAGCACCGGACCACCCCGTTAGCGTCCAGGAAACGCTCGACGGCGCAAGTGTGACCGTCGACCTCCCGGTGGTCGACCCCGAGTCGCTCCGGGCTGGCGTGACCGGTCGACGGCTGACGGTGGCCGCTGGCGACGAGCAACTGGCGCGCGTCACGCTGCCCGAAGACGACTACTCGGTCCGGACGGCCACCTACAACAACGGCGTCCTGGAGATCCGACTGGACCACAGCGATTCGGAGGTCGCATTCGATGACTGAGTCGGACGACAAGTCGCTCGACGTGGACGCGGTCGACGACCTCGGCGATTTCGACGACTTCGGTGATCTGGGCGATCTCGATAGCGTCGACGATCTCGATACAGACACCCTTCCAGATGTCAGTGAGCTCGATCTCTCACAGCTTGGGCCACTCGTCGGGCTGGCCAAATCGATACTCGAATCGGTGACAGAGGGCGACGAGGACCCCGAAAAGGGCAAGCTCCAGGCGCTTTTGCATCTCGTAAACCTGATCCAGGACGTTCTGAAAACGACCGACACCGACGAACTGCTTGATACCCTCGACCTCGACGACCTCGATTCGGTCGTCGATCTCGACTCGCTTCCCGAGGCGCTCGAATCCGGCGAGCTCGGCGATGCAGTCGAACTCAAAAACCTCCGCAAACTCATCGAGTTCGGCCAGCTGTGGGACGCCGTCGACCTCACCGAACTCATGGGGTCGAAAGGCGATATTTCGGACACGATCGGCTCGCTGACTGGCGACGAGGAAGGAAAGGATGGCGGGCTGTTCGACGGTCTGGAGATGGATGATCTCACCGGCAGTGACGACGAGGAGGGCCGAATGGGTGCTCTCACGGACCCCGAAATGATTCAGGCGGCGACGCAGGCCCAACTCGACAGCGCTATCGACGGCTTTCGGGAGTTGCTGGTCGAAACCCACGCTCGACTCGACGAGCTTCGCGCGGCGAACCAAGCGCGGTTCGATGGAGTCGACCAGCCCAGTTCGCGGAACCCCACTGCCTTTTCGACACTGACGACACATCGTGGCCCACCAAAAGACGCCTCCAGAGCCTCGACGGTGCCACGAAACGTCCGGCACTCGACGGGGCCGAGTCGACGCCGGATCTACGGCAGACGGTTCGACACACTCATGACCGAAAAACAAGCCGATAAAAAAGCCGCAGAGGATGAATCAGTCGACGAACAATCGGACCGTGAGGAGGCAGTCGACGAGGAGCGGGCAGACACACATACTGCTGACGAACAGACAGCCAACGAACCGGCTGCCGAGGAGACGGCTGATGAGAGGGGTGACGAGCGATGAGTGGCGCTGGCCCAATGCGCACGAAGGACTCACTCGCGGATGTTGTCGAGATGCTCCTGGACAAGGGAATCGTCGTCAACGCCGATATCATCGTCACCATCGGCGAGACTGAACTCCTGGGAATCCATCTCCGGGCAGCAATCGCTTCCTTCGAGACGGCCGCCCAGTACGGCCTGGAGTTCCCCGACGGCACCGATACGGATCGAATCAACGAGATCACGGGTCGGCGGAACCACCTCGAAACGATTCGAGCAACTGGCGGCGAGCCCGACATTATCGACGAAGACGACGAAACCGCGACGTGGACCGTCCGGCCGCCGGTGGCAGTCCCCGCTGGGTCGAGACACGAACCAGCCCATTCGGGCGAATCCGGTGAAGCCAGCGAATCGAGTGATCCGAGCAACGCAGACGAAACCAACGAGTCAGCTTCATCGGGCGACGAGGAATCGGAGTCCGACGGTTCAGCGTCGACCGATGCATCCGACAAAGAGTCCGAGGAAAACGATGGAGACGATTAATCTCGACGGCGAGGAGGCCAGCGACGGATTATTATCGCTGGTGATCGCGATCGTCGAACTGCTCGTCGAGGCGCTCGAAGGGGAAGCGATCCGTCGGATGGAGTCGGGTTCGCTAACCGATGCCGAAATCGAGCGGCTCGGGAGCCAGCTGGCCGCACTTCACGACGAACTCGACCGGCTCAAAGCCGACACGGGAATCGAAGACGACGTTTCTCGTCTTCGAACCTCCCTCTCGCATCTCGTCGAGGACGCCATCCACAGCGTCGACGAGGAGTCTCAGCCGGGATTCTCGTTTCTCGAAGACCTCGGGACGCCATCGGCCGAGCGCCCGGTGGCCGACTCGTCGACACCGGAGGATCTGGAATGAGTGAGATCGAACAGGGCCAGTATCTGTACTGCCTGGTTTATATACCATCAGCCGACCTCTCGGGCGAGGGGTGGTCGACCGAAGGGATCGACGACGAACCGGTGTCGGTCGTTACCGCCGGTGATGTGGGTGCGGTCGTCCACGCCTGCGACTCGCTGTACGACACCGACGATCCACAGACGATCCAACGGTGGCTCCTGGCGCACCAACGGGTCGTCGACGAGGCAGGCAAGGCGTTCGACACACCGATCCCGTTTCAGTTCGATACGATCCTGACCGGCGGCGAGCGGGCTGTCCGCGAGTGGCTTCGGTCGGAAGCCGATCGGCTCGAACCCGAGTTGTCGGCGCTCGCCGATCACTGGGAGTATCGCGTGGAAGTTACTCATCACGAAGACGCCCGCGCCGAAATCGCCGCGGCCGACGACGAGTTGTCACGGCTCCGCCAGCGAATCGACGACGCTGAGTCGGGCACCGCGTATCTGCTCGAACAGCAGTACGATTCCCAGCTGACCGACCGACTCCGCCAGCATCGCCGCCAGCAAACCCGCTCGCTCGCCGACCGGATCGCCCCCCACGTCGACGCGCTCGAATCGCTCGGTGCCCGGCGGTCGCTCAGCGTTGAGATCGACTCAGATCAGGTCGACCGCGCTACGAAGTCCGAGCCGATCGCTCGGTTCGCGGTGCTGGCGACCGACGACGGGGCCGAGGCGTTGGGCGAGGAACTCGACGAGATCGCTTCCGAACCCGGCGTCGAGGTGCGGTTCACCGGACCGTGGGCCCCCTACACGTTCGCCCCGGAGATCGACAGTCAGGGAGGTGAGACCGGTGGAGCCGACCGCCGACAGTGAGGACGTGATCGTCGACCTCTTGGATGTCCTTCTCCAACGGGGCGTCGTGCTCGAAGCCGATGTCGTCATCGGCATTGCCGACATTCCGCTCGTCGGGATCAAGCTCCGGGCGGCGATCGCGGGGCTGACGACGATGCGTGAGTACGGCATGTTCGAGGAGTGGGATCTCCAGCAGCGTCGACAGCGCCGGTCGCACGCGCCCATTCCGGGCGGCTCGCTCACCGGTCGACCGAACCCCCGACGTCCGCGCGAGCCCGAAACCGAGCCCACGGTTGCCAGTGGTCGGCCAGCCGACAGTCGGCGGCCAGAGAATCGGTCGACGGAGCCGAAAAGCGACGACAAACAGACGTGAGTGTACTGTACAATCGCTCCCGTTGAGTACAGAATGTGGGTGCCCCTTCTTATCGAATTTGAGAATACCGCGAAAACCTATAAGTATGCTTGAGAGCAAGTAACCATCAACCACATAAGACAACGGTGACCACCGCAATGCGAGTGGCGTACCTGACCCGCGGATCAGTCGCTCGCGATGGGCTCTGGAAACTGTTGCACAACTGTGGACCACTCCAACAATGAATTTCAAAGAACTATTCAATACGGAAGAACGAGCGGTGTCCCCAGTTATCGGGGTCATCCTGATGGTGGCGATTACAGTCATTCTCGCGGCCGTTATCGGTTCGTTCGTTCTTGGACTCGGTGATCAGGCGTCGACCAGTACCCCGTCAGCATCGCTCGACTTCGACTTCACGGACGATCGAAACGTTACGGTCTCGCATGAAGGCGGAGATACACTGGACAACAGTACGATCAAGCTCACTGTCGCTGGTGATGAATTCAATGAGGACCAATATAAATGGGGTAATAACGACGGAGAAATCTCTGCAGGAAGTGAGATGGATTCCGAAGATAACGATGAATGGGGCGGAGAAGCTGATTACGACGAAGGTGACACGGTCCGAGTTGTGTGGGAAGACGGTGGCAGTTCCAACACGCTCGGTTCGGGCGAGTTCCCTGAGTAATCGAACCTTTACGCTATTTTTTCGGGTATAGTCGATAGCAAGGTTACAAGTACTCAGTGAAAATTGGAGTAGTATCCACATATAAACAGCTCGCAGTTTTGCCAATCACAGACATAGTATCAGTAAAAATAGCGGCTTTCGAACGATTGTCTAAAATTTATTATGGGACCGCCGAGAGTCGAACTCAGGTCCTACGGACCCCATCCGCAGAGGATACCACTACCCCACGGTCCCGCATGCAAAGCGATGCGAGCGAGTTGTTTAACTGCTTCGTTTCGTCGACCCGGCCCCCTCGTGCGGTTTGCCAGCCGTCGACACGCCATCCGACTCGCTTTTCTCACACAGCGTCTCGTGAACACCGATCACCATCGACGGCACGACGAGCATAAAGAGGTGTTCTTCGAGCGGAATCCCGGCGATGTCGACGCCCGTGCGCAGGGGAATCTCGAAAACCCCCACGTCTAGCGTGTAGCGATCCCAGAGGTAGCCGATGGGATACAGCGCGAGCACTGTCCGGGCGGCACGGCGTTCTGATCCGCTCCGCCGGAGCAACACGGCGGCCACCGCACCCCAAAACAACTCGGTGACGAGGTAGGTGTACCGTCCGAACATCGAAATGTCGTGATTCATTGACGAGTGTGGGTTCCGCGGGTGGAAAAAGCTCCGGGCGAATTCGACGTCTCGACCGGTGAAACACCATCGACCCCGAACGAACAGCCTCACCAGAACTGCCAGCTACTGAAACGGCCGAAACCACGCGGCGACGACCAACACGGCCAAAAAGAGGTACGAACCCCGGATCAACAGCATCGTCGCGTGTTTCTCGTCGGCCTGCCGAGAAATCACGAACACAGCCCCGAACGCTACGGCCGCGAGCGCGGCGGTCGACGGAAACACCCCGACGCCAGCCAGCCCCACCACCGTCGCCATCCCGGCGAGCATCAACAAGTGTGCGAACTGTCGCGCGCGCTGTCGACCCAGTACCACCGCGACGGTTCGTTTGCCGATCGACCGATCGTACGCGTAGTCGGTCGCGTCGTCGACCGTTTTGATCCCACAGAGAATCGTCGTGAACACCAGCGCGTAGGCGATGACGGCGGGCGTCAGCGTCGACGTCTGGACGTAAAACCCACCGAGAAGCGCGATTCCGATCCCCGCGGGGTAGCCCGCGGTCGCACCGATGGGGTTCATATCCAACTGTGGGGCGTGGAGGTACCCGATCAGCCAGCCTGGCAGCGTTATCAGCGCGGCGATCGGGTCGACGAGATACCACAACGCAGCACAGCCCACGAAAAACAGAACTGACGCCCCGATGAGACCAACCCGACAGCCCAGCGCCGACAGCGGGTGGTCGTCGTCCTCGCCGCGAACGTAGAAGTCGACGTAGCCGTCCTTGAGGTGAGCGACGTATAAGGCGCAGAAGGCGGTCGCCATGTGCAGGGCGGCAAGCGGAGCCGAAAAGTCGACGGCAAGCACGGCCCCGAACGCCGAGGCGGCCACCGGTGGCAACATGAACACAGGGTGGATCTGCGAGCCGAACGCACCGAGCGCCGCAGTCGGTCCGGTCCCGTGGCGAGCGAGAGACATATGACTACATTGCAACATTTCCGCAAAGAGTGTTCCCCCGGATTCGGCTGTCTGTCAGCCAACGCGACGGGTTGGCGACGACTCCTGAATCAAATCAACACGCGTTCGAGTTCAACCGCGATACCGCGGTCGGCTTCGGGGTCACCAGCCATCGTTCCCAGACAGACCGCGCTGCCGTCGGGCGTATAGCAGGCGACGAGCGCGCCGTGGGCGATATCGTCAATATCCTTGTCGACGCTGATCACGCCGGGGGCGTAAACGGGTGCGCCGGTGGCGACCGACCGGGCCGCCGACGGTGCGATCTCGACGCGCGGGAGGTGTGTCAGCGCACGCTCGGCCGGCGAGACGACCTCGCGCAGGAGGGTTTCGTCGCCCTCGCGGGCGAAGACGAGCGCGTCGGTGAACTCTTGGAGGTTCACGAGCGAGGAGTCGTCGAAGGGATCGGTCGACGTCCGGCGGAGATGGCCCATGTGGGCACCGGTTCCGAGCGCGAGACCGAGGTCGTGACAGAGTTTGCGGATGTAGGTGCCGCTCTCGCATTCGACCCGGACGAGCGCCTGGCGGTCGGTCAGATCGAGCAGGTCGAGTTCGTAGATCTCCCGAACGCGGAGTCGGCGCGAGACCGCGCTTTTGCGCGGCGGTTTCTGGTAGAGCGGTGCCTCGAACTCCGAAAGCACGGCTTCGAGGTTCGTGGGCGCAGGACCGTGGAGTTCGAGCACCGAGACGTACTCCTTGTGGCCTTCGAGAAACACCTGGGCCATGCGGGTCGCCTCGCCCAACAACATGGGCAGACAGCCCGTGACCTTCGGGTCGAGTGTGCCGGCATGGGCCGCCCGGTCGACGGTCGGTCCGTCGACTGCGAGATCGTCGACCGCATCGCTCGCGAGATCACGAACCCAGCCGGCGACCTGGTGGGCCGACGGACCGACGGGCTTGTCGAGGTTGACGACGCCGAACGCGAGCAGTTCGGCCGCCGAGCGCTCGTCGGGTGGGGAACGAAGCGGGTCAGTCATTTATAAAGCCTCGTCGCATCGTTAGAAATCGTAGACAACGTCCTCAACGGGCGCTTTCCCCTCATCAACGGCCGGATCGTACGCGTCGACGGCGGTCGCGAGAACCTCCTGCATCGGTTTCGGACCCCAGCGGGCCGTGTTGCAGGTGATATCGTAGATCGTGAGGTCTCGAATGTCGATGTTGTAGTATTCCTTGTAGCGAAGCGCTTCGCTGTTCTCACGGCGCGTCGTCTCGGTTCGGGCGAGTTCGACGCGTTTGTCTTCGCGGTCGGCGATGCGCTCGGCGCGGATCTCCTGTGGGGCGTCGAGCCAGATCTTGACGTCCGCGTGGTCGCCCGACAGCCAGCCAGCCAAACGGGATTCGAGGAGAATATCGTCGCGCTCGACGGCGATTTCGTACAGTCGACGGTCGAGATCCCGGTCGATCTGTTCGTCTGTTTCGGCGAGTTCGTTGAACTCGACGGGCGTGTAGCCCCGCTCGGCGGCGAGCTCGCGGAAGATGTCGCCGCCACTGACGTGGTCGAGGGAGAACCGCTCGGCCAACGCGGCGGCGTTCGTACTCTTGCCGCTGCCGGGCGGCCCAGAGACGGTTAGTAACATACAGTGTCTCCGAGCGTCCGGCTAAAAGAGATTGTCCTTCCGCCTTGCCGTCGAGCGTGGTGACCACACCCACCCGCGCGGTCGACCTGACTCGAGAGTCGAGAGAGAGCTACGACAGCTGGGCAGCGATATCGGCTTCGGTGATGATGCCGACCGTCTCGCCGCTGTCGGTCACCATCACGGCCTTGTAGTGCTCCAACAGGTTCCGAATCTCGTCGACGGTCGCATCAGTCGCAACTGTGGGAAACGACTCGCTCATCACTTCGGTCACGGGGTGGTCTCCCACGTCTTCGCCGGCGCGAATCACGTCGCTCTGGCTGATCGAGCCGACCGGAATCCCGTTTTGGAGCACCGGAAGCTGCGAGTAGGCCTCGGCTTTCATCGTCTCGATCGATTCGCGAACCGAGTCGTCGGGCGCGACGTGAATCACCTCTTTGTGCATTAGATCCGCTGCCCGCACGACTTCCCCTTCAGCCTCGTCGAGCGCGTTGACGATGCGACGAAGCGTCGACAGCCGGGGGTCGACGTCGCCGCCCTCGATTCGGGCGATCAACGGCTGGGAGACACCCGCCGACTCGGCGAGCGAGCTCTGGGTCAGCCCGAGGGCCGTCCGGCGTTCTCTGAGGTCCTGTGGCGTCGGCAGTTCCATAGCTGCTATTACTCGAAGTTATTTGAAAAGCTTTCGTCGGTGGCAGATCCGGTGCTACTCGTCGTTGCCGTCGGTCTCGATGACGTCGATCACCGACAGCGGCACATCTCTGAGCGCGCCACCGACTTCGCTTTTGGCGATCCGAGAGGCGTGTTCGACGCTGTCGGCGTTGAAAACGTCGATCTCCAAGACGAGCCCCACCAGCGCGGTGTCGGCGGCGATGAACGCCGAGTCGAACGGCTCGCCACAGGCCGGACAGCCAGTGACGCCGACTTCGACGTCGACGTACTCCTTGTTCTTCTGATTGAGGCGCTTGCCAGCCGAACTCACCGCAACCCCGATCGCATCATCGATATCCTCGACATCGCGGACCAACCAGGCGGCTTCCATCGCAACGAGATAGTTACTCATTACAGTGACCAAGCGCCCGAGGGTTTCGTGTCTTGTGGTTCACGGTGCCCACGAGACTCGGTCCCACGAGCCACGACACTGCGCGCCACAAATAGGCGCAAGCCAAGGGCGGGTTTCTCATAAGTTATAGCGATGTAGCTAGTGGGCCACGCTGTTTACGAACGAGCCGTCACCAAAGCACCACGTTGGTTGGAGTCGGTCCAACTCTACTTTAATCGCATGACTGCGCGGGGGTACTCCGAACCAGCGGGACGGCACATTTATATACAGGTGGAAGAGCCTCACACTTACGGTCATGATAGAAACGGTTTCGCGGTTCACCGTATTTGCCCTGTACCAGTTCACCGTCGTTCTCGGTATCCTGCTGCTGCCGGTCGCGCTCGTCGCCCGACGGGCCGGGATCAACCTGCCGATCGGTGATCTCATCGAACGACTCGACTCGGCGTACGATCAGACAGCGAGCTAACGAAATCGATCGCGGCTACGCGTTGTCGAGCTAATTACTATACTTCTGCTCGCCGAATGGGTAGTATGTCCTTCCGCACGCTATTCGGTTCGGCTCTCGCTGGCGTCGGTAGTCTCGTCGCGCTCAACCGTCGACTCCGAGCACGCGCTGGTGAACTGCCATCCGCACTCGACGGTCGACAGGAAACCTACAGATGGCGTGGACTCACCGTCGCCTACACCGAGGCTGGCGATCCGGAGGATCCGGATCTCGTCTTGCTCCACGGCATCAACGCCGCCGCCTCCAGCGGCGAGTTCCGTGAGGTGTTCGACCGGCTCGCCGACGAGTACCACGTCGTCGCGCCGGACCTTCCGGGGTTCGGTCGTTCGGATCGGCCGCCGCTGCAGTACTCGGCGACCCTGTACACCGAGTTCGTCGACGACTTTCTAGCCGAGTTCGACTCGCCAGCAGTGATCGCCTCGTCGCTGACAGCCGCTCATACGCTGGCCGCGCTCACCGAGGGGCGAAACAACCACACGCTCAGTGACCTCCTGCTTATCTGTCCGACCGCCATCGCTGGCCCGCACCCCCCCAAACAGTGGCTCAGAGAGCTGATTCGAGCCCCTGTCATCGGCGAGGGGCTGTACAACCTCATCGCGTCGAAACCGTCGATCCGCTACTTCAACGCGGATCACGGCTACTACGATCCAACCAAGGCCACCGAGGAGTGGCAAGCCTACGAGTGGCAGACCGCCCACCAGCCGAACGCGCGGTTCGCCCCCGCCTCGTTCGTCAGCGGCTATTTAAATAGCGACGTCGACCTT
Organism: Halohasta sp. A2; assembly: GCF_056175805.1. Lineage (NCBI taxonomy): Archaea > Methanobacteriati > Methanobacteriota > Halobacteria > Halobacteriales > Haloferacaceae > Halohasta > Halohasta sp. A2. The sequence goes on from NZ_JAQFWV010000031.1 coordinate 11,065, forward strand.
GCGGCGGCAATACGGTCGCTCGACGTGTCGACGACGATCGTCTGGGGACGCGACGCCGACATCACGCCGCTGTCGGATGGCCGCACACTGGCCGACGAGGCGGACGCGACGCTCGTTGTGTTCGACAAATCGTATCTTCTCCCACACGTCGAGTTCCCCGCCGAGTTCGTCGACGTGGTCGACGACTGGGTCGACGCCGAACCTGCTGTGCAAACAGCCACGTAAGAAGTCCAATCAGGCAGGCCGGAAGACGACGAGCCGATCGTCGGTCGTCTCGCGCTGTTCGACACCCACACGCACCTCGTCACCAACGTCGACCCGTTCGTGGTCTATACCTCGCACGACGCCGGTGAGTTGGACCGGCCCGAACTCGACGACCGCGCTCACGTAGGGCGTGTCGTCGGCAAACGCCGAGGCAGCGACGTGGACCACCGTGTAGCTCACGACGGTTCCCGTCTCGGGGAGTCGCGTTCGAGAGAGCTCCGTCGACCCCGAGTGGGGACAGATCAACCGAGGCGGCAACGAGCCATCTCCGTCGGGTGATTCGAGATAGAACCCCTCGCCGGCCTCGATGGCGGCGAGCCACTCGTCGTAGGTCGCCGGTCGATCGTCACTCCGGTCGGGTGTCGGTGAACTCGCTGTCATCGGTCGACCTCCAGAACGTGGACGACCGCACTGGCGACCGTCCCACCTGCATTCTGTGCAACACCGACGGTGGCCCCCGCTACCGCATCGCTGTTGGGGTGATCACCCCGAAGCAAGCGCGTGATCTCGACGATCTGACTGCCGCCGGTCGCACCCACCGGATGACCTTTCGCTTTCAATCCACCCGAGAGATTGATCGGAATCTCGCCGTCGGCGGTCGTCCGACCTTCGCGGGCGGCTGAAATCCCCTCACCCGGCTCGAACAGGCCGAGCGATTCGATGGCCAACACCTCGGCGATCGTAAAGCAGTCGTGGACCTCGGCGAAGTCGACCGCGTCGGCCGTGATCGACGCGTCCGCGTACGCCTCCTCGGCGGCGGCCGTCGTCGCGGGCGTCTGTGCCATCGTCTCTCGATCCTGGAGCGCGAGGTTGTCGCCGCCCTGTCCACTGCCAGTGATCGACACCGGGGCGTCGATCCCGTGTTCGTCGGCGTACGCCTCGGAAACCAGCAGGACAGCGCTCGCCCCATCGGTGATCGGACAGGCATCAAACAGGTGCAGCGGCGTGGCAACCGGCGGGCTGTCGAGGGCCTGGTCGACGCTGATCTCGCGTTGGTACTGGGCGAACTCGTTGTCGACGGCGTTGGCGTGGTTTTTGACTGCGATGTGTGCCAGATCCTCGCGGTCGCCGGCGAAGCGCTCGAAGTAGGCCCGCGCCATCAGGGCGTACGCACTCGGGAACGTGACCCCCGCGCGCACCTCGTACAGTTCGTCGGCCGCAATCGCCAGCGCAGCGGTCGCCTTCCCGGTATCGAGCGTGGTCATCCGCTCCATTCCACCCGCCAAAATCACGTCGGCCTCCCCGGATCGGATTGCCCTGACTGCCTCGCGGACCGCGACACCCGACGAGGCACACGCCTCCTCATAGCGTGTCGCCGGACAGGTCAGACCGGCGGCTTCGGCCATCAGCGGGGCCTGGTGGCCCTGGTGCTCGGCGAGTGCGCCCATGAAGTTGCCGTAGTTGAGCTGCTCGACCGCGTCTCGGTCGACGCCCGCATCCTCGAAGGCGGCGAGTGCGGCCGCCGCGAACAGCTCACGCCCGGCACGGTCGCCGTGAGCTCCGAACGGCGTGAGCCCGACACCGGCAACACGAACAGTGGTCATACCGACTCCTCGTACTGAGCGTGGTAAAAGCTTGGCTCAGTCCGACTCACCGGTCTCACCGCGTGACAACTGTGCCGACCGGTCGACGAATCTACCGCTCTTCCAGTGAGGAGTAGGCAGAGGTTACTGGTGAGTAAACAGTAGCTACTATCGTTAGGTAACGGATAAAGCGGGAAGATTGGGGAGGAGAAACGGGGATAACTCGACACAAAACCGAGAATCGAGACGGAGATGGAGCAGCGACTCAGCCGATGTACCGGAGTTCGTCGTCCGGCAGCACCTGCTGTTGTTGCTGGGACTGCATCTCTTGAATCTTCCCGACGACCTCTTCCATCTCCTCAGCGCGATCTTCCAGCGAGCTCATGTCGACTTCGAAGCCGAGAACGTCTTCGAGGACTTCGAGAACGGCCTGTGCGCTTTTCGGGTCGACCAGATAGCCGCTGGTTTCGCCCATCAGACAGGTGGCGTCGATGTCGCGGCGCTCGCCGAGGCCCAACAACAACCCACTCACGCCAACGATGCCGCCAGCAGGTTCATCCGAGCGGAACTCGACGCCCGCCTCTCCGAGCGGTTCTTTCAAGTCGGCGTTCGTGACCGCTCCGAGAACCGTGTACTCCTCTACGAGTTCGCCGGTCGGAACCCCACCGAGTGCGTAGGCGCGGTCGACGCCGAATGACTCGGCCACATCGAGAAACGCGGTGGTGAGCCGGTAGTGGCCAGCGTTCGTCGAGGCCTGGTGGTCGCCGGTCAACACGAGCAGGTCCGGCGTCTCGTCGGGCGTTTCGATGGCGTGAAACGAGGCCGCCGTCAGATCGGTGACGCCCTCGTCGTCGACCGTTACTTGTGGGGGAAACTCCTCGGCGTAGACGCGACGGACGAGTTCGCTGTCGAACTCCTCGACGAGGTGTTCGGCGACGAGCTTGCCGATGTGGCCGACACCCGGCAGTCCTTCGATGAGAACCGGATCACGGAGCGAGCGCTCTGCAACGTGTTCGATGTCGATCTCGTTCATGCACCTACTCGCGTACGCGCCGCTTAAGAGACCGTCGGTACTCGCCGTACGGGTCTTCCGGACTAAACGGCGCTGGTGCGCTGTTCTCGGTCCGTGCGTCACACACCGGACACGTCTCGCCGAGACTGTACACCGGCCGGTCGTGTTCGGTCTCCCACTCGGCGCACACACGAATATCAGATTTCATCCCTACTCGTCGTCTTCGCTGCGTTCGCGGTGGTAGCGGGCCGAGCCACCGGCGGCCTCGATAGCCGTTTTGGCACGGTCGGCGCTGGCTTCGAGTTCCCGCTCGGCAGTCTTGTAGTCGGGCGCACGGACCTTGATCCGGTACTCCGGTGAGCCCACGTACGACACCGTGAGTTCGATCTCTTTGGGGATCTCGCCGTTGCCTTCGGCGGCCTTGAGTGCCTCTTTGACCGCGTCGACGCCCTCGGGCGAGGGGCACTCGAGGTCGACGTACCCCGAGACGTTGACGTACGGGACAGAAACGTTCTCGCGGGCAGTTTCGACGATAGCGTCGATCTCCTCGTCGCTGAGGTCGGTGTCTTCGAGCGCTTCCTCGCCGTGGATGGCGGCCGCCTCGAAGGCGTCGTACAGCGTCTCGAACTCCGCGAGCAGGGCATTGGCGACCGCGCCGTAGGTCTCGTCGTCGACCTCCTCACCAAGCGCAAGCAGCATCCAGTTGTCGGCCTTCTGCTCGTTTTTCCACTCCTGGATTTTTTCCTTTCGCTGGTGCTCGTTGACGTCCTTGATCGAGAGATCGATCTGCTGGGCGCCCTCTTTTACTTCCAAGACTTTGGCGACGACCGTCTGTCCTTCGCGGACGTGGTCGCGGACGTTCTTGATCCAGCCGCTCGCGACCTCGCTGATGTGGGCGAGCCCGCGTTTGTTCTCGTACTCTTCGAGGTCGACGAAGACGCCGAAGTCGGCGATCTCGTCGACTTTGCCGACGACGAGGTCACCCGGTTCGGGCCAGCCACTGTATTTCATGAATAAATATCCTTCAGTCGGGGTGAAACTATCGAGCCTCGACGGTCTCGACGATTTCGTGGTCGATCTGGGCCATTCCGCCGGTGGGGACTGCGAGGGTCGTCCCGCAGACCGCACAGCTGACCGCGGTCGCGGCCTTGCCGAAGACGATCTGTTCGTTCTCGCAGTCGCCGCATTTGACGCGGATGTAGGTTCCTGCCATGATTACTCCTGGAAGACGAGTCGGCCAGCACGCCATCCTTTGCGCATGTGTGCCTTGCCGCACTCGCTGCAGCGGTATTTGAGGTTCGTCTTTTTCGTTGGCTTGTCGCCACCGGGAACCTTCGAGAACTTGCCGGCGTTACCGATCGTCGACTTCGCGCGGCGGCGCTGGCGATCCTGGACCTTCTTCATCCCGGTCGAGCGGCCGGTTCGGACCTTCTCGACCTCGTGTTCGTAGTGCGAATCGCAGTGCGGACAGTACGTATTCATTCGGCGTGGCATTTCCATAGTGAGATCTACCTTGCCGGAGGTTTGGTATGGGCCGTTAAAACCCGTTTGGTTCGAACCGCCGCTCGGCAGCCGGTTTCGTGGGGTTCGCTCACACAGACCCGTCGACTCGTCTCGAGAGTTCCGTAATCCAGTGCCCGACCGAGACCGTCGACGCCGAGTCCGACCGAGACCGTCGACACGGCGTCAGCTGGGGCCAGTGTTTGCTGTTGCATCGAAGCCATTAAGCCGCAACCGCCCGCTGTTCGGGGTATGCAACAGCTCATCGTCAACGGCGACCCCGGCATCCGCAAGGGTGCGATCATCAACTACGATGGGGACGAACAGGTCTGTTTCGGCATCCAGCGCCAGGGTGACTGGCACGGTCCCGAGGAGGTCCAGCTGTGGTGTACGATCGGCACCGAAGACGAGCGCGAAGCCTACGACAAACGCCAGTACGTTCCACACTGGCTGGAGGTCGACACCATCGACGCCGAGGCCCTCGACGTTGTCAAAGCTCGCAGCGAACTCTCGGTCTGATAGAGAACCGTTTTTGTTTGTTTAAAACAGCAGCATCAGTACGGCCAGCGACAGCGTACTGCCGATTATCAACGACACCAACACGACGAGGATCGGTCGGAGTCCGGTGTTTCGGAGTTGGTCCAGATGGATTTCGCTCCCGAGTCCAACGAACGCGAGGCTGAACAACCAGCTGTAGGCGGTGTCGATCGTCGAAAGCTGTGTCGGCGAAAACAGACTCAGGCTTGCAAACACGGCGAGGGCGAGAAATCCAAAGACGAACGTCGGAAACTCATCCCAGAGCGTTCGCGCCGAGAGTCGACCGTCGGTTTCGGTTCGGGCGTAGGAGGCAGCGTAGGCAATCACGACAACCCCGATCAGCGCGTTTCGAGTGAGTTTCGTCAGCGTCGCCCACTGCCCGGCCGTCTCCGAGTAGCTTACTCCCACGGCGACGACCGGCCCCGTCGAGAACATGCTGACACCACTCCAGATACCGAAAACGACATCGGAGAGCCCGAGCAGTTCGCCAGCAACCGGGTAGACGACGAGCGTCATCGCGTCGAACAACAGGACGGTGGCCGCCGCGTACGCGATATGGTCCTCTCGTGCGCGAACCGCACCAGCAACCCCGACGACCGCCGACACCCCGCAGATCCCAGCGCCCGCCGCGAGCAACGAGCCGAGTTTCTCGTCGAGACCAACACGGCGTGAGAGTCCCTCGACAACGCCGATGGTCAGCGCGGCTACTGACACGACGATCACTAGGACAATGAGTCCGGCCTCACGGATCGTCCCGAGCGTGAGCGACGCACCCATCAACACGATTCCGGCCGCAAGCCAGAAGTCGTGTGTCGCAAGTCCCGGCCGATAGCGGCCCGGAACGCCGGGGCCGTTTACCAGTATGGCTCCGAGCCCGATGGCCACAAGTAGCGAAGGAACGCCGGTAACCGATTCGACGGCTCGTGCGAGTACCGCCCCCACACAGAGCACACCGATACCCGGAAGCAGCCGTTTGAGTCGCATCATGACCTCGATGTACCTGTCGACACCACTGAGTCGACACCGTATTGGCCGGCGCGTGTGGGACGGCGTCGGCCTGCCCAGACGACAGCAGCGCGGTACCACCAGTGATCGGTCGACATCTATCTGGGCTCACACACGGCGGTCATAATTGGGTATCGATTATGTCGGAGAGCGTCGACGATGGGGTTCGTGCGAGCCACTCACTCGGTCAAAACTGCCATACAGCGGTTGAATCATAACTCTTAACCGTAACTATGGCATTCGCTATGATAGCGGGATGGGATAGCCAGGAGATTCCGCCGGGCTCATAACCCGGAGATCGGTAGTTCAAATCTACTTCCCGCTATATTTCTTGGACTCACACTACATCGCCGAGTATTGGCTCGGCATAAATTCCCGAGTCCGTGTGGATTGCTCGGAATGGATTTGAAGTAAACAACGACGGAGCGAAGCGACCGAAGTCGGCGTAGTTCAAATCCACGCCTCGCTATACTAACAGACTGTTTTTACAGCAGTTCGTTCCTGATCGTCGGCACCAGTGTAAGAGCTACTGTATTCAATAGCTATAGTGTACCAACTGTCGACACAGTTTCTCCCTCAGCAATCCGCGCATTCAGAATTTGTAGTTCGATGTCGACCCCAGATCGGCCGCGTCAGTCTCGATCGCGCCGGTTCCGACGAACTCGTACTCATTGTCTGTCAGATGGACTGCGCCGTCAGCTACCTCGATCTCCACTTCATTTAAAAAGGCACCCTCACACGGCCCGAACGTACAGCGGCCGGAGTCGGCCTCGAAGTATGCGCCGTGATTGGTGCAGATCACTTCTCCGTTGCGCATCTCGGCACCCGATCCCTTGTCGAGTTTGATATGTGTGTAGTGTTGGCAGTAGTTGAGCCAGCAGGCGATTCCGTCGTCGTCGCGGACCAAAATCGCCTCGCGTTGTTCCTCGCTGTCGACGGGCCGCACCCGAAACAACAGGGTCGTCTCGTCGGGGACCTCGTCGGTCGACGTAATTCGGCTCGTGGCAGTCATTATCGGTGGTTGCGACTGATTCGTGTTAACTGTATTCTCTCGGATGGTCGGCTTTGGTTCGGATACATTTTCGAAACGAGAGTAGTCAGATCACCAGTCAGTTGGAAGCCGTTTGTAGCTCCGCCCCAAGACAGCGAAGCCAAGCAGAATCATGAGTAGCGAGATCAGCGCTTCGACAGTGTCACCGCTGCGGAGATAGTGTCGCTGTGTCTCAACGATCATCACGTATCCAGCATCCGTCTCGATAATTCGGTTTGCATCTGCGAGTGGCTGATCGGTCTGAAGTTCTCCCAGGGAGAGCGCAAGCCGGGCAGGGGGTGAGAGCTGATCCGGTGAGACAGCGACCGATTCGACGACGGTGTCGGCGTCGACCGGCTCTAAAGCGAGCCTCTCGGTCGACGGTGAACCGTCGAGAGAACGGTGATAGTAGTTCGACTCGCCATCTGTCGGATGGTACGTGTACTGCGTATCGACATGAATCGGGATTACGGAGGTATTGAGACTGAGCGTCCCCTGCTGAACGCGTTCTCGCTCGTACGCACACTCCGCAAGGGACCGCCACGCAGAACAGGCGATTCCGTCGATCGGTTCGTCGCGGGAGGATTCACCCTCTGCCTCGATCGTCCCATTTTCGACCTCCACCTGTTCAGTAGCGTACGTGTGAGACGACAGATCGAGATCGAGCACTGGAAGATAGAGCGGGTTCACGATCAAAAGTATCGCAAACAGCACGCTCAGGCCGATTTGTTGTCGTTGAGTCGATGGCCAGTTCGATAGACGGAGACCCATACTCAAGAGTTGTCATACAACTGTATAATCATTCAGGAATCAACGTCCATGTAAACTGTTCAACGATAGTAAGTCGACTCGATTCGGGCGTCGAACACTCCCGACAGCAGTCTCGTCACGGGTCTGGCGGCCGTTCCCGTCGACTCACTCCCAATGGACTCGTCACCGACCGACAGGCCGTCGACGGTTTCGACCGGCCGAAGCTCCCAGGTCGAGTTCGTCAGAAACACCTCGTCGGCACGCCGAACGTCGCCAGGCGTGTACTGGCCTTCTTCGACTGGAATCCCTTCCTCGCGGGCGAGTTCGAGCACCACGCGCCGGGTGATCCCCGGCAAGACGGGCCCGTCGAGACTCGGGGTGCGGAGGGCGTTGTCGCGGACGAAAAACAGGTTGCTCGTCGCCCCCTCGGTGACGTGGCCCTCGGTGTCGACCATCAGTGCCTCGTCGGCCCCTGTCACCCGGAGTTCGAGCCGGGCGAGAATCCCATTGAGGTAATTGTGGGTCTTCGCTCGCGCGGGAATCGACGCGTCGGGGACGCGCTTGGTTCTGACCGTCTGGAGCGTGGCCGGACCGTCCCAGACCGGCTGACTCCCGCGGCCGCCGCGGGGGAGGCCACTAACGATGACGACGACCGTTGGGTCGACTGCGGTGTCGGGCGTCAGCTTGCCGGGCTGGACGCCGCGGGTGATCGACAGCCGAACGTAAGCCTCGCGAAGCTCGTTGGCCGCCAGCGTCTCGTCGACGCGCTCTCGAAGGTCGCCTGCCGAGAGGTCGTGCTCCAACCCGAGGACCTCGAAGGTCCCGGCCAGCCGATCCATATGGGCGTCCCACTCGAACACCTCGCCGCCGTAGGCGCGCATTGTCTCGAACGCCGCATCGCCGTATAAAAATCCCCGATCACGGACGTTGACTGTCGCCTCGCTGGCCGACACGAGGTCGCCGTCGACGTGATATAACAGCTCCTCAGTCATCGCTGGCCTCCCCAGACAGGCGAACGAAGTTTTCGACCATCCGCTTGCCGTCGTCGGTTAGGATGCTTTCGGGATGGAACTGGACGCCAAAGTGAGGTTTGGTACGGTGGCGAACTCCCATGACAACCTCGCGTTCGTCGGTCGTCTGGGCGGTTTCGATCAGTTCGTTCGGAAGGTCGACGCGGTCGACACACAATGAGTGATACCGACCGACTCGGAGCGACTCGGGCAGCCGTTTAAATAGTCCCTCGCCATCGTGGCTGATCTCGGAGGGTTTGCCGTGCACCACATCGGGTGCATGACCAACGGGCGCACCCAGCGCCGCACACATCGCTTGGTGGCCGAGACAGACGCCGAATATCGGCCGATCGAGTTCGAATACCTCCATCGAGATTCCGGCCGATTGTGGTGTGCCCGGCCCCGGCGAAAGCACGATTCCATCGGGATCGAGTCGACGAATCGCCGCGAGGTCGACCGCGTCGTTTCGTCGGACGGCGACCTCCCCGGCGAACTCGCCGACGTACTGGACGAGGTTGTAGACGAACGAATCGTAGTTGTCGACGACGAGAATTCGGGGGCCATCGCCGACGTTCCCGGCGACGACACCCGCCGCGCGATCCCGCCCCAACTCTGGCTCGGCGGCGGTCATTCGGTTGCCTCCTCGATGGTCAGTCGACCGGACTCCAACGCCTCGTCGATGGCGGTGACGAGAGCCCGTCCTTTGGCCATTGTTTCGTCGTACTCGTCGTCGGGGTCCGAATCGTGGACGATCCCAGCACCGACACGAAGCTGATAGCTGTCTTCGTGCCGTGTTAGGGTCCGAATAATTATATTGAGGGTCGCCCGGCCGTCGAAGCCGAAGATTCCCATGCTTCCGGTGTAGGGGCCGCGCTGGGTGGGCTCCAACTCGTCGATGATCTCCATCGTTCGCGGCTTCGGCGCGCCGGTAATCGTCCCGCCGGGGAACACAGCGGCGATCGCGTCGGCCAGTGAGCGATCTTCTCGGAGGTCGCCGTTTATAAGCGAAACGAGGTGCATCACCTCGGAGTAGCGGTCGACCCGACGGTACTCGCTGACCTCGACGCTGCCAAACTCGCTTACTTTGCCGAGATCGTTGCGTTCGAGGTCGACTAACATCGCGTGCTCGGCGCGTTCTTTTTCATCCGACCTGAGATCTGCCTCCAAGGCGCTGTCGGCTTCGGGGGTGCGACCACGGGGGCGCGTCCCAGCGATGGGTTCGGTGAGCAGGTTGTCGCCGTCGCGCTCCAAGAGGAGTTCCGGGCTCGCACTGACGAGGTCGACGCCACTCCAGCGATCCCCATTGCGGCCCGAAAACTCCAGCAATCCAGCGTAGGGCGCGGGATTGACCCGGCGGAGCGCGTCGTAGGCCTCGACCGGGTGGACCGCCGCTGGCGCACTGAGTCGCTGGGAGATGTTCGCCTGAAACGTATCGCCCTCACGGATGTAGTGTTTGACCCGCCGGACTCGCTCGGCGAACGCCGCCCGGCCGCAGTCGCTTTCGAACTCGGCTTGGGAGACGTCTACCGGCGGCGATCCAACCGACGGGTCGGCGTCGACGGCCGCTCGGGCGAGAGCAGTCGCTCGCTCGAGGGCTGCGTCGTAGCACTCATCGAGCGCCGCTTGCCCCATCCGGTCCGTCTCGTCAGGCAGCCGTTGACAGCACGTAATGTGTAGCGTCACCGACTCCTCGCACGGTTCCTTCCATGCGGCCACACAGTCGAAGACACTGACTTGCAGACGGGACAACCCCCGGTCGTCGACGGCCGACTCGGGCAGCGTTTCGAGTTCACGTGCAATGTCGTAGGAGAGCCAACCGAAGGCCCCGCACGGATACGGTACCGAACAGTCCCCGCGGATGAGCGTTTCGCCATCCAACAGTCCGTCGAGGGCGGCCAGCGACGGGGTGTCTCGCCGGTAGTCACCCATCGCGCTGGTTTCGCCGGTCCGTTCGCGGTCGGCGACGACTGCGACAGGAGAGACGGTGAGTCGGTCGACCGGCTCGACAGCGAAATATCCCCAACCGGATTGGCCCCCCGTGGTTTCCAGAAAGACGCCGCCGGGGCCGTGGCGGGCACGGCGATAGGCCCTGAAGGGGTCTGCAACGTCGATCTGCACCTCGATCGGGACGCGGGCACCCGGTGGCGCATCAGCGGCCACCGACCGAAAGGAGGTCCGATCAGTGACGACGGTCGGTGTCGGCATACTGCCAGTGAGTGGCCGCCTGCGGGTAACAGTTTCGCGATTCAGCGCAACAGCGAACTGACAACTGAAAATGTCGAAAGAAACGTGAATCTGATCTGCATGAGAACCGTGTGGCCTACTGGTCGCTGGCGCGGTCGATCCAATCGCCGACGATCTTCGGCGAAACGTCGATCTCGTCAGCTAGCGCCTCGGCGTCGGCCGTAGCGAGTTCGGAAACGGTCTCGACGCCCGCGTTGCTGAGTCGGTCCGAGTAGGCGGGCCCGATCCCCTTTATTTGTTCGACCGGTTGGCCGTTTCCAGCAGTAGTCTCCTCGCCTTCATCGACTGTTTGGTCGGTATCTGCGCTCGAATCAGTCGTCGACCCCGGTTCGGTCTCAGCGTCAGAAGGTGTATCCTCCTGCGATTGGTCGTCGGTGTCAGCCGCTCGATCGGTTTCGGCCTCATCGATAACGTCTCCAACAGTTAGGTCATCTGCGTTTTCGTCAAGCGGTTCTGACGGCGGTCCGGTCGCTTCGGATGGCTCGGTTGCCGACTGGGTTTCGGTTGTCCCTGATTCGGTCTGCGAACTGGGTGAAGCCGCCACATCCATCTGGCTCTCATCGGTTTCGTCCTCGACTGTTTCTGTCGGCTCCTCGTCTACTGATTCGGTATCCTCAGTGTCCAGCACACCATCAGTCTCCGCCGACGTCTCGTCCGTCTCCGCCGACGTCTCGTCCGTCTCTTCGCTGGCCCGGCGTTCGACCGTCACAGAGGTCTCGGACGGTTGATCGCTTCGTTCACGACGATCACCGATACCGAGAATCGACTTCAGTTTGCTCAGTAAGGCCATTTGGTGCCTATAGAATGGGACTGTATTTAAATATTCGAGCTATATCGTCGTGGACGGTTCACAACACAGCCATAGCGGTTACAAGGCGTCTCGAAGTGCTCCCATCATCACGTCGACCGGAGCCTCGCGGCCGGTCCAGCGCTCGAAGGCTTCGACGCCTTGGAACAGCAACATCCATGTGCCGTCGATGGTGGTCGCACCCGTCTCAGCAGCCTCGCGAAGGAGGCGGGTCTCACGTGGGGCGTACACTGCATCGAGCACGGTGAGATCACTGTGGAGTAGTTCGGCCGGAACCGGCGTCTCGTCGGACTCCATGCCGACGCTCGTTGCGTTGACCAACAGCGTGGCGTCGCCGATCTGTGAGCCCAGCGTTTCGAGGCTCCCACCGGAAGCGTTCGGAACAGCCGAAGCGAGTTCGATCGCCCGGTCGACCGTCCGGTTGGCGATGTGGACCTCAGCGCCGCCGTCGGCGAGTCCGAAGGCTGCGGCCCGACCCGCTCCACCAGCGCCGACGACAACCGCTTTCCGACCACCGAGGTCGACACCGTGGTGCGAAAACGATCGTGTGACGCCGATCGCGTCCGTATTGTAGCCGTGCGGTGGCTCGCCGGCCCGAAAGTCGATCGTGTTGACCGCACCAATCCGCTCGGCGAGCGGGTCGGGATCGACCACTGCCAACACGTCCTGTTTGAACGGAATCGTGACGTTGAGCCCTGCGATACCGAGCGCGTCGGCTCCCGTGATCGCCGCCTCGATCTCCTCGATGGCTGGTTCGAAAGCGACGTACGAAGCGTCCATGCCGAGGGCCTCGTAGGCGGCCTCGTGCATCGGCGGCGAGACGGAGTGGCCGACCGGGTTGCCGACCAGCCCATACAGATCCATACCGTTTCGTTAGGTGGATCGTTCTTAAATACCCGGAGTCGACGCCGGCCGACAAGCCGGTGGCGTTTTGCGGGTCGACCACCGAGCGAGAGTCGTGATTGGGATCGTTGTCAGCCGGGCCGACCCCGCATCGACACACATCGGCGAGCAGTTGCTGGACCGCGAGGGGTGGAGCCGAGATGTCGACGACAGCCGCCCTGACGAGAACGGTGGCGGTGTCTACTACCGGCGCGAGGGATTCGAGTACAGGACGTTTGAACGAATCCACGTCGAGTTGGATTCGCCTGAATCGGCATTTACACACCCAGAGGAGCTCGAATGTCTGGTGTTCGTCTCGAAACACGCCGGCGAGACGGGTCGACTCCTGACCGCACACTTCACCGGGAACTTCGGTCCCGCCGACTACGGCGGCCAACCGGGTGCGTTCGCCCGCGCCGCACCGGGCGCACAGAAAGTCGTAATAGAGGCGCTCGGTCGACATGCCCCCGCAGGCTACGACGTGGGCATCGAGTGCACCCACCACGGCCCGACGAACCCGTCGGTCCCCTCGTTGTTCGTCGAACTCGGCAGCAGCCAGCCACAGTGGGACGACCCTGCGGGCGCACGGGCAGTCGCCGACGCCGTGCTCGAACTCGGAGACGCGTCGGCCGACCATCGGCCAGTCGACGACGAGGGCCCACGACACGTGGTCGGCTTCGGTGGTGGCCATTACACGCCACGGTGTACTCGGCTCGTCGCTGACAGCGAGTGGGCCGTCGGCCACATCGGTTCCGAGTGGCAACTCGATGCGATGGGCGACCCCGACGCCAACCGAGAGGTGATCGATGCCACCTTCGAGGCGAGTGCGGCTGAGCTGGCGGTCGTCGACGGCGAGCAGCCCGAACTGAAACGGAGTATAACTGACCTCGGCTACCGAGTCGTCTCCGAAACCTGGCTCCAAGAAGTCGGTAGTCGACCCCTACCGGTGGTCTCAGAACTCGAAAGCGAGCTCTCGACGGTCGACGATGGGCTTCGGTTCGGCGAGATCGAAGCCGAAGCCGACGATGGCTGGCTCGTCGTCGACCTTCCCGAGGAGTTGATCGCTGCCGCAAACGGCCTCGATTCCGACGCCGCATGGGAGGCACTCGTCGAGCATACCATCGCCTTCGAGACCGTCGAAGGTGGAACGCTGCCGGCTGGCCGGGCCGTAGTGGCCGAAATCCGAGGATTCGATCGACTGATCGACCGACTGATCGACCTGCTGGCAGCGAAATACGAGACAGTCGAACGTCGCGACGGCGAGGTTCTTGCGCGCCAGACGAGCTTCGATCCCGAGAAGGCCCAAACGCTTGGTGTGCCCGAGGGTCCCGCCTTCGGAAGGCTGGCTGCCGGCGAGTCGGTGACAATCAATGGCCGGACTATCAAACCCCACGTCGTCGAGAGCAGACAGGTCGACCGGTTTTCGATACCCGAACCCAAACCCCGCGAAGTAGACCAGTAGTCACCCGAAAGAACCGGTTTGGTCAGACGACTGTCTGACAAATGGGGAAAGATAAATACGCTCGGTCTGCAAGGCACGGTTATACTGATGGACTCTATCGTTGAGGATGCGATCGACGAGGCCGAGGATGCAGAGACAGGCGCATCCGAGGAATTCAATGGGGCTGGCCACTCCGGCGGCGCACCACGGTCGGGTACGATGACCGACGAAGAACTCAGAGACGTCCTCCAAGACCTCCAGACCGATATCACGGTCGTCGGCTGTGGTGGCGGCGGCGGCAACACCGTCAACCGGATGTTCGAAGAGGGAATTCACGGTGCGAAACTGGTCGCCGCCAACACCGACGTTCAACACCTCGTGAACATCGAGGCCGACACCAAGATCCTGATGGGCCAGCAGAAAACCCAGGGACGCGGCGCTGGCTCGCTTCCACAAGTGGGCGAAGAGGCCGCCCTCGAAAGCCAAGAGGAGATCTACGACGCCATCGAGGGCTCCGACATGGTGTTCGTCACCGCCGGACTTGGTGGCGGTACCGGTACGGGCTCGGCACCAGTGGTCGCCAAGGCCGCGCGCGACTCGGGTGCGCTGACCATCTCGATCGTCACGACACCGTTTACCGCCGAGGGTGAGGTCCGCCGGACGAACGCCGAGGCCGGACTCGAACGCCTTCGCGACGTGAGCGACACCGTCATTGTCGTCCCCAACGATCGCCTGCTCGATGCGGTCGGCAAGATGCCGGTCCGTCAAGCCTTCCAGGTCAGCGACGAGGTGCTGATGCGCTCGGTCAAGGGGATTACCGAGCTCATTACGAAACCAGGGTTGGTCAACCTCGACTTCGCTGACGTTCGGACCGTCATGGAGAAAGGCGGTGTCGCCATGATCGGCCTCGGCGAGTCCGACTCTGACTCGAAGGCGCAAGACTCGGTCAAAAGCGCGCTTCGCTCGCCGTTGCTCGACGTCGACATCTCGGGAGCGAACTCTGCGCTGGTCAACGTCACTGGTGGCAACGATATGTCCATCGAAGAGGCAGAAGGTGTCGTCGAAGAGATCTACGACCGCATCGACCCCGACGCCCGGATCATCTGGGGGACATCGATCGACGAGGAGCTCGACGGCAGTATGCGGACGATGATCGTCGTTACCGGCGTCGACTCTCCACAGATCTACGGGAGTAGCGAGACGGTTACCGCGAACACGCAACCACAACAGCCCGTGCAGGCCGAACCAGTCGACGACGCCGACGATATCGATTACGTCGAATAACGCTGTTCTCGCGGTTCAGTTAGATACACGACTTGCTTATAAACACGATACGGTAGTACATTTTCTACCATCGAGCTCACCTGTTCGGAACCCAGTGCGTTGACTGAATCGACGAGCGGAACCAGCTGTCGCACTGATTGGGTCGACCGTTGTCGACGGGGGTGGGTTGGGACCAATAGATAGAAAACGCTCGACACCAAACGACCGCGTAACATGAACGTCCCGTACGATCTCAACAGCTACATTCGCGTGCTAAAACTGGCGAGTACGCCGTCGTGGGAAGAGTTCTCACAGGTCTCGAAAATCGCGGGTGCGGGCATCGCCCTCATCGGTTTCATCGGCTTTGTCATCTTCACGATTATGAGCTTCCTACCCGGTGGTGTCTGATGGGTATTTTCGCCGTCAAAACCACCGCGCGACAGGAACAGACAGTCGCCGATATGATTGCCACGAAGGAAGAAGACGAGGTTCACGCGGTGCTCTCGCCGGACTCGCTAACGAGCTACGTGATGGTCGAAGCCGACGGCACAGCCGTGCTCGAACGGTTGCTCGAAGAGATTCCACACGCCCGCTCGATCGTTCCGGGGAACTCGACGATCGCCGAGGTCGAACACTTCCTTTCGCCGACGCCCGATGTCGAAGGGATCACCGAAAGCGATATCGTCGAACTCGTTGCCGGACCATTTAAAGGAGAAAAGGCCCGCGTCCAGCGAATCGACGAGGGTAAAGACCAGGTGACTGTCGAACTCTACGAAGCAACGGTTCCGATTCCGGTCACCGTCCGCGGTGACCAGATCCGCGTGTTGGATAGCGACGAACGATAGCGACAATCGGCTGAGTTGGTGTTACGGTGACTGGTTTTCGAGTTCGTCGACGACAGCGCTGAGATCAGCGGTGGTTTCGATCTCGCGTTGGACCGCCTCGCGCTTGCGGACGGCGGCCGAATCAGCGTCGTAGGCGCGAACGTACTCCGCGCGCGTGTGTTCGTCGAAGGCGTGTCGGATCGCGAAATATCCATCCGGAATAAGCGTTCCACACACCTGACACTCGTGTTTGTCGTGTTCAGTTGTCTGGTGAATGATCAGCGACTCGACATCCGAAAACCCCTGTTCACAGTCGCCGATTCCACAGCGCCATCCTGACATATACAACCGCTTGGCCCCGGACGGTTTAACCGTTATTGTGTGTCAGACACTCGTCCAACGCGTGCTTTGATCGTCACGTTTGAGAGTGGCCATCATCCTAACTGGTGCTGTGATAGTGTCTATTCAGCGAAAGCGGCAGTCACAAATGCTCGGAGTCGGTACGGATTGCTGTGACCGCGTCGAACCAGACCCGCGTCGACATGCACACCAAGATCCTCACCGACGAGGTCGCCACGCGTGCAAAACGGCGTGACATTGACGTGCTTGTCTACGCTCCGCATTTCACTCGGCTGCCTGAGATCCAACGAAAAGCCGCCGCCTACACCGACGACGAGCTCTTGGTCGTTCCGGCGCGTGAACTGTTCACCGGCGACTGGAACAACCGTCGACACTTGTTGGCAGTCGGGCTGTCCGAACCGATTGCCGATTTCATTACGTTCGAAGCGGCGCTGGCCGACTGTGACCGACAGAACGCAGCCGTCCTAGTTCCGCACCCCGCGTTTATGAACGTGAGCCTGACGTGGCCGGAGATCCGCGCCCACGCTGCCCGAATCGATGCGGTCGAAACCTACAACGCGAAGCTCTTGGCCTCACAGAATCACAAGGGCCAGCGAATCGCTGGCGAGCTTGACCTTCCCGGCTTCGGCTCGTCGTACGCCCATCTCACGTCGACGATCGGCGAGGCGTGGACGCTGTTCGAAACCGAAATCGAGAGCGAAACCGCGCTTGTAGACGCGCTCAGATCGAACGCCCCGCGCCGGGTCCAACATCGTGCAGGGATCGGCCATCGGGTTCGTGGCGCGCTGGAGTTTTCACACCTCCTGTACGAAAACAGCTGGCAGAAAGTCGACCGGCTCCTTTTGTCGGGCGACGAACCGACCCATCCCCGGAACCTCCTCTACGAGGGACGGTTCGACGACGTCAGCGTGTACTGACCGCTGGAATACACCCGTTTCCGAGCGGTAGTCTCAGGCTACCGGGTTCGTTACTTCGTACGAGACGTTGCTATCCCTGAGCGCATCAGTTACGCGACCGATCGTATCGGTCGACGCAACCACGACGACCGTTTGGCCGACCGCGGCGGCCGCCGCTGCGACGGCTCCGGCGGCGACACGAACGGCGGGCTCTCTGTCGACTGCCCGAAGCGAGACAACTGCTTCGACGCCTGCAGCGACGATAAGGTCGGTACCGGTGCAGGTGTCGTCGAGCTCCTCGGTGTCGACGGCGCGACTGCCGCCCTCGCGGGTCGGCGGGACCTGGACGACAGTGACCGTGCCGGTGGACATCTCGATCACGCCCTCGAACGCGGTGACGCTGACGTCGGTTCCTTCGGCGGCATCGGTCGTCGCGACGCCGGTCGCAGGTCCCGACTCGCCCGGCGTGGCGTGCAGGAGTCCGTCTCGAACCGAGATGGTGACCGTCTGGCCAGCCTTGATGCGAGCGGTTGCGATGGCGGTGTCCTCTTGGACCGTCCCGAGCACGTCGCCGGTGACGTGTTCGGCGAACCGCTGGAGCGACTTGGCCTGCTGAAACAGCCAGTCGACGCCCTCTTTGGTTACCGAGTAGCGCGAGCGGCCCTCCTTAGTCACGAGCTCGTCGTCGACCAACTCACGAATGTACTCACTGACCGCCTGGCTGGTGACGCCGACAGCGTCGGCGATCTCGCCTTGGCTCACGGCTGGTTGACGGTCAGCGATCTCAACCAACACGCGAAACCGGGTGGCGGTTCGCTTGTCGGCCAGTGCGTCGCTCATATCCCACTGTCTGTCCGGGGAGATTAAAAGCCCCGCGGGCGCGGGTGCAGTGGCGTTTTAGCCGCTGCCTACTGAGACGTCTCTGTGGACGACATCGCCTTCAGTGATCGGGCGGTCTACCTGGGGTCGACCGAGACGGTGGTCGTTGCGGATCTTCACGTCGGTCGACAGGCGGCCGCGAACGTCTCGGCCCCGCTCGGCGAGTCGAGCGACCTACTCGATCGGCTCTCGGCGCTGCGGTCAACGTTCGCGCCCACCAAAATCGTGTTTGCAGGCGACCTACTCCATCGGTTTTCGTCTATACCTGACGGCGTTGATCGAACACTCAATTCTATTTATAAAGACTGTGTCGACGATGGCGTCGAACCGGTTGCGATCGCTGGCAACCACGACACACTGTTGGCGTCAGTCTGGCCCACCTCAGTCGAGTCGGTGATTAAACTTGACGATGGGACAGTTGTCTGTCACGGCCACGAGGAGCCCGAGCTGCGTGGCGAGCGGTACCTCATCGGCCACGATCACCCTGCGATCACCATCGAGGGCCACAAGCGCCCCTGTTTTTGTGTCGACCCTACGGGCTACCGTGGTACCGAACTGGTCGTGCTGCCAGCGTTTTCTCGGCTGGCCCGTGGGGTCGAACTAAACCACCGACGAGCCAGCGAGTTGCTCTCGCCGATGATTTCGTCGACCGACTCGCTTCGACCGGTCGTCTGGGATTCGGATCGAAACAGGGCCCTAGAATTTCCGCCGCTCGAGTCGTTCCGTCGACTCCTGTGAGTCGTAGCGATTGCCAATATCCCGAACGAGGCTAGCTCGTGTTCACAAAAGCACCCATCCTTTTTGTAAGAAACTATAATGCAGATTGGTTCGACTGATAGCATGGATCATGGACGCAGCCAGACTCAATGAGTATACTCACGAAATGGGCGAGGCACTGGACATCGAAGACGTAGAGCGACCGAGCGCCGAACGGTCGAATCACGTCGTCGTTGAGGTCGAAGGCGCAGGGTGGTGTCAGACAGATAATCACATTATCGAGGGAATGTGGACCGACTATGTCGAACAAACCCTGCCGATGACACTCGGCCACGAAAACGCGGGCGAGGTCGTCGAGATCGGCTCGGAGGTCGAAACCGTCGACGTGGGAGACAAGGTGATCTGCCACCCGGTGATGACCTGCGGGACGTGTCGGCCCTGTCGGCTGGGCGAGGATATGCACTGCGAAAACCTCTCGTTTCCCGGGCTCACGACAGATGGAGGGTTCGCCGAATATCTGCTCACGTCCGACCGGGCAGTCATCCCGCTGCCGGAGGGAGCTGATACGACCACCATCGCACCCCACGCGGATGCGGGCATCACGGCCTACCACGCTGTGAAAAAAGCGAGCAAAAAACTCAATCCGGGCGATACGGCCGTCGTCATGGGTGTTGGCGGTCTCGGGCATATCGGCCTCCAGTGTTTGGAGACCATGAGCCCTGTCAACATCGTTGCCCTCGATATCAAACGGGAGGCCCGAGAGCTGGCGAGCGACCTCGGTGCCCACCATGCGCTGGATCCGACCGACGACGACATCGTCCAGGAGGTTCTGGATCTGACCGACGGCGTCGGTGCCCACCAGATCATCGACTTCGTCGGCCGCGACGAGACCACGGAGTTGGGCCCACAGATCGCCACCGGTACCGCCGACCACCATATCGTTGGCTACGGCGGCCACATCCACCAGCCAGCCCAGACACTGGTCAGCGGCGAGTTCGGCTTCCGGGGCACCCTGGTCGGCAAGTACGCCGAGCTTCAGGAGTTGATGGCGCTGGTCGACCGCGGCGACGTCGAACTCCACACCAGCCAGTACGACCTCGGCGAGATCAACGAGGTCGCCGAAAAACTCGAACACGGCGAGATCGAAGGCCGGGCCGTAATCACTCCCTAACCGAAGTTAAAAGTCTTCTAACACCGCTTCGGCGGCCTTACGACCGCTTTTCATCGCGCCTTGGATCGACGACCATTCGGTGTACTCGCCCGCAAGATACGTTCGTCGACCCCCCTCGCGCACGTCGGGCAGCGAGTCGTGGACGCCCGGCGGTTGGGCGAACTGTGCAAAGGGGATACGGTCGGTTTCGAGGAGTTCGAGTCGGTCGAACTCGCGGTCAGGATACCACGAGGCGAGCGCTTCGCGCGTTTTTTCCGCCAGTGTTTCGCTTGCCGTCTCGAACAAGGCTTCATCGAGGAAGCTCGCATTTAAAAGGAGATCCGAGCCGGTACTGTACTCGGGTGCGATTTCCGAGAGTGGCACGACGGTGTTGGGTGCAACTCCACCCGCGTTCAACAACAGTCGCTTGCCGGTGTCGAGCGGCGGGCTATCGGGGAGTCGGTAGTACTGGGTGACACAGCCGATACCTTCGGTCGGGATCTCGTCGTTGCCGGTGAGTCTGGCGGCGACCGTGGGTGGGGTGGCGACGACGACCGCGTCGACCGCACGTCTGTCCTCGTCGGTCTCGACGACGGCGTGTCGACGCTTCCGGTTGAGTTCGGTTACGGCCTCGCCGGTTTCGATGGTCGCGCCCGACTCACGGGCGCGGTCTGCCAGTTGGCGGCTGATCGCGCCCATTCCGTCGGCCGGAAGTACGCTTTGGCCCTCACTGAGCGCTTTGAACGTGTACTCGAAAACACGTTTTGAGCTGTTCAGCGACCGGTCGAGCGTGATACCACCGTAAAACGGAGCGATGAAGTTCGAGAGATACCGCCCGGAAAAGCCCCATTCGCGGAGCCACTCGCGGATCGAAGCGTCGGGTCGCCGCAACAACGATTCGTACTCACGGGTCGAAAGATCCTGCCGGAGCGCGAGCGTCCTGAGTTTGTCGGTCGTCGACACCTCGGTGTTGGTCAGGCTTGCGAGGGTGGCTTTCGGATCGCGAAGTGGATCTGAGAGAACCGAGCGCTTTCCGGGACGAGCGATCACGGCCCCCGGTTTGAACGGCCGGAGATCGAGCGCGTCGAGATCGAGTTCGCGACGAACCGCAGGATAGGCGGTGAACAGCACCTGAAACCCGTAATCGAAGGTACAACCCCGCCGTTGGCGAGAACGGACACGGCCACCGACCGTCTCGCGCTGTTCGTAGAGCGTGACGTCGACGCCGCCATCAGCGAGATGTCGGGCGGCGACGAGTCCGGCCAGTCCACCGCCAACAACGACAACGGAACGACTCATTGGCTCGTATTTGGTCGGCTGCTACAAAGAAACTGCTACTGAATCTCGACAACAAGAAGGAATCATCCTGAGCCAGAGTCAGACTGATAGCTCGTCAAGCCACTCGATCATCGGCTTGAACGCCTCCGAATCGAGCACTGTACCCATATGCGTAGTCCCGTCGACGGTCTCGATCGAGGCAGTGGTGTGATCGGCAAACAGCGGTTCGTACCCATCAGCGAGGATCATATCGTCATCGCTGCCGACGACAGTGAGTGTGGGTGTGCCATCCATCTCTAGTACCGATTTCTCCTCGTTGTCGGGAACATACGAAGCGAACAGTCGGTAGCTGTACGACAGCGTCTCGTTTCCGTCACGGACCTCCTCGGGCATATTGAACTCGACGACATTCATGTCGGTGTAGCTCGTTAGACCGAAGCCGCTGAGGATTCTGAGCATGACGAGACGGTCCATCAGAAACTCGGCCCAGCCGCCGGCTGCCTTCCGCGTGGTCGACGTATCCGGGCCGAAATAGGGAGCAATTAACAGATACGCGTTGGCCAGCGACCGGTGAGCCGACGACGCAAACCTGACTGCCAGTCCCCCACCAGCTCCGTGGCCACCAACGATAACGGTCGAGTCCGGATAGATTTTCTCGACACTTTTGATCAAATGCCTCACATCGTCAGTCAGCTGGCCGAGGTAGTCGATATCGCCGCGGGTTTTGGGATCGGGGCCGTGGCCTCGGAGGTCCGGTGTCACGACGTGGGCGACGCCCGCCTCCGAAATCGCAGTCGCGACTCGTTGCAGCGAGCGACTGTCGAACCCAGACCGATGGAGGAGAATCAGTACCTTCGTGGCATCATCTGCATCGTACCGACGAAAGAACGGATAGCGTGCGTCTCGTGTAGCATACTGCTGTCGATCCGGCAGTTGCTCGTCATCGAGGCGATCTATCCCGGAGAAATCCAGCGTTCGGTCCGGGGAATCACTATTTAAACAGCCAGCGAGCCCGGCCAAGAGAGCCGTTCCACCGAGCTGTAACGTTCGCCGCCGGGTCGGCGAGGACTCCATACGACGTCCAAGTACAACATCGTTTATAACTATTCACCCACTCGTACTTCCAAGTGAAGTGTGATTCTGAGTCAGTCGTTCGTGAATGAAAGCTGAGAAGTTATGGTCGAACTGTCACAGTGCTGGTCAGCAGCACTGCTATCTCTCAGTTTTTTGGGAGAAAGGTGCGGATAGTTTGCTGTGCCCACAAACCCCGCACCAACTGGATGTATCGCGCCAAGCAACCACGGTCTTTCGGTTCTAT
>NZ_JAQFWV010000032.1:0-33516 GCF_056175805.1 Halohasta sp. A2
GCGAAACACGCTTGATACCTTCTGAGAAACCCTGCGGCATCTCCGTGGTCGTGTGCAAGTTCTTTCATTGCTCTCTTTCTTCAGCCGTGGCAATCAGCTTGCCGGATTAACCCCAGAAGTAGTGCTAATGTACTAACTTATATCCACGTGGCTACACAATCGGTGTGATTAAACGATTAACTTCAACCTTTTTTGTATTCTTCGGCAGAGAAGTGGGTATTATTAAAGAGAGTTCTGTAAAATAAGTGTTTTATACAGGCCCAATATGGTCACATTTTAAAGAACTTGATGGGCACCGACATATTGCCACAAGAAAATTTTATGTTAGGGTTACGAATATATAAAAACAGAATAGCATAATCTCTATAAACAGTTCTGTATCACCAAATTCCTGAACAGAATAGTTCTGGTTTACTTCATAAGGAGGCTACCAATTCATGTGATGATGATTCAACATCTCTCATACCAAAATCCGAATGTAACTAATTGGGTACCTCTATGAGTAGCGAGCTACTAACAATAAAATAAAAATGGAAATTAAGAAATAAATGGTCATAAATCAAACTTGGTCGACAAAACCCTCAACAAATGTACTGCTATCAGCAACTGAACCCTTCACAATGGAGCTAACGCGATGACCGATATTGTCGTCTTAGACCACAAAATACACGGGTTATCAGCCGCTGACTACGCCGATACCTTGCAGGCACAACTCCCCGAGTATGAGGTACAACTTGCAAAAACACCAGCGCAAAAGACCAACCTTTTACAAGAAGCAACGATTGCAACCGGATATACGATCGATCAAGCACTTGTTGAGAAATCCGAGACGCTGTCGTTATTCGTCTGTACCTTCGCCGGGACCGGCCACTTGCCGCTTGATGCACTCGAAGCCCACGATGTTGCGGTTCAAAACGCCTCCGGTGTTCACGGCCCGAACATCGCTGAACAGGTTTTGGGCTACATTCTCACGTTCGTACGCCAACTTGACAGAGCATGGCGACAGAAACAGCAGACAGAGTGGAACCATTACCAAGCAGGTGAACTCAAAGGGTCGACGGCAACGGTCGTCGGTCTCGGGCCGATCGGCCAAACGATCGTCGACCGACTCAACGCGTTCGGCGTTTCAACCATCGGGGTCCGATATACACCCTCTAAGGGCGGACCGGCCGATGAAATAATTGGCTTCGATGAGGCGGATCTCAACGATGCACTCGTTCGAACAGATCATCTCGTCTTAGCGTGTCCACTTACCGAGACTACCGAGGGGTTGATTGACGAGGAGGCACTGATGTTGTTGCCAACCGACGCAACAGTGACTAACATCGCTCGTGGCGAAGTCATCGATACGGATGCGCTCGTCGATGCGCTGCAAACTAACAAACTTTGTGGGGCTGCTCTCGACGTGACAGACCCCGAGCCACTCCCGTCCGAGAGCCCGTTATGGGAGCTACAGAACTGCCAGATTACACCGCACAATGCAGGCCACACGCCGAACTACTGGGACCGCTGTACGGAGATCGTCTCCAAGGCAATTGCGACCCACACCTAAGAGGGCCACACAGGGTTAACGGGACGACACAACCGTATTGCAAAGCGTTCCAATCCCATCGTACGTGATTTCGATGGTGTCGCCGGGCGTGATCGTTCCCGGGTTCGCTGGGCTGCCGAAGGCGACAACATCGCCCGGCTGGAAGGTAACTCTCTCTGAAAGAAACGAGATGATGTCATACGGGTCGAATAGCATCTGGTCTGTGGTCGCTGACTGCCGTTGCTCTCCGTTGATCACCGTTTTCATCTCGATGCCGTAGGGATCGATATCTGTCTCGATCCATGGTCCCAGTGGACCGGACGTATCGAAAGCTTTCCGTGCGGTCCGTCCCGGTTGGTCGAGAGCGTCGACATCGTTCAAAACTGTATACCCTCGCACAACCGTAGGAACGTCTTGGGAGGACATATCGTGACACTGTTTGTCGATGACTGCTGCGAGTTCGCCAGCGTACGTCAACTCCTCGGTCCACTCAGGGTAGTGGATCGGTTGGTCAGGACCCGTAAGCGCGGTCGGTGGTTTGATGAAGAAATCCGGCTCGTCGGGGCGGTCGTACTCCATCTGAGAGAGTGTCTCGGCGTAGTTCCGTCCGACGCAGTAGATCGCTGAGGGCGAACACGGGTATGTGAGATGCCCATCATCGCCAACCACCGTTTCTCCCTCAGGGGTCGTGACAACGCCGTCCTCGTAGCGACCAGTGAGCACTCCGTCCGGTGTGCGCAGTCGTGCAATCCGCATAGAATAGCGAGGAGGTGTATCGAATAAATATATACCGAGAGCTTTCCATGAAGCGTGAACGCCTCTATATCAACCCCTTCAAACGGGTTGAATATGTGACCGACGACAGATCGCGTCGGTTAGCCGTCGTCGACCGACTGTGTGATCGGTGACCGTGCGTGGATCGGTCCGGTCCGGTCCGTGAGGTGGTTGGGATCTCGGTCATGGTGGACGGCTGTTAGCTCGGCGACGATGCTCTGGGCGATGTGGAACGGAGTCCCACCGCCGAGGTCGAGGCCAGCCGGGGTGTAGATGCGATCTCGTTCGGCGGCGCTGAACGTACGTCCCTCGGCGGCGAACGCGTCCTGCATTTCCTCGAACCGCTGTCGTGACCCCACCAGCCCGACGTATTCGACGGGCGTCGCAAGTAATTCGTTGAGGGCGATCCGGTCGTCGACGAAGTTGTGTGACATCACGATCGTGTATGTGTCGGTATCGAACTCGAGGTGCTCGCGAATATCCGCGGGAGCTATCGTGCGGACGTGATCAGCAACGGGGAATCGTTCGTCTACCCCGACTGTCCCCCGGAACGTGACGACAGTGACACTGAAACCGGCCCGCGTTGCCAGTTCGACGACCGGAGAGACATCGTGTCCGCTTCCGAAGACGATCAGTTCGGGCGACATGCAGACACTGTCGACGAACACGTCGACTGTCTTACCCTCCCAGTCGACCGTGATGCTGTCGGAGGCGTCGACCGCCAGCAACTCGGCCGTCGGCTCGGTCAGTGAGGTGAGCAGCTCGTCGGGCCAGTCGGTTGCTGCTGTTTCGAACGAGAGATTCCGGTAGTCGGCTGTTCCCGTCGGGCGGGCGAAGACGTGGCCACCCCGCTCAATGTCCGTCCCGACCCCGTCGAGCATAGTCAGAACGGCTATGTCTTCGACGGCTTCGTATGCCTCAGCGACTGGTCGGTATGCCGCATCTAGTGGTTCGAGCAGGATGTCGACCACGCCATTGCAACCAACACCGAGGCCCCAGACATCGTTGCTGCCGGTGAGATCGAACCGTTCGATGTATGGCTCACTGTCGGCCACTACCTGCTCGGCGAGTTCATACACCTCGTCTTGCAAACAGCCAGCGGTGATCGCGCCGACACCACCGCCATCGGCTATGACCATCTTTGCACCCGGACGTCGGTAGGCACTCCCCTCGACGTCGACGACAGTTGCGAGGACTGCCTGCTGATTGGTGACCCCGTCAACGATGGCATCCAGGACTTCCGTTTCCGGTGTGCTCCAGTGTTCAGACGTCATCCATCGGTCCTCGGTGTTAGCTGTGTAGTGGCGATCATTCGGTGGACTAATACGAACTGGATCACGCTGAAACGGTGAGCCCGACACGCTCGGCGGTCCGCTTGAGTGCCTGCTGTGTATATACCTCAAGAAGCTGCATACGGAAAGTAGCCGACGCTTGGCTGTCGTCTATCAGTTGTGAGTCGTCGATACCTGCGGTCGCCTGTGGTGCTGCAGCCGCTATCGTCTCGGTATCGAGCTGATTCCCCTCGAGAGCGGCTTCGACCCCGTCGAGTCGAAGACCGTGATTCGTCACCCCATTGGCGGCAACACGAGCCGTAGACACCATTCCCTTGTCGACTGACACGCGGGCTGCGACACCCAGCAGCGTGTACCTCGCAGACGGGCTTTGGGTTTTGCTGTAGGCACCGCTGGTGTCTTCGCTCACGAGAGGGACCTCGATTCGTGTGAGCAGTTCGTCCTCGTCGAGGGCTGTCGTACGCATCGGCCGAAAGAAATCGTCAGCATCGATGCGACGCTCCCCGTGGCGGCTCGTTGCAATGAGCGTCGCATCGCTGGCGATAATTGCAGCCGAAAGGTCCGACGTCGGTTCCGGACGAACGAGGTTGCCTCCAAGGGTCGCACGGTTCCGCACCTGCGTATCACCAATCTCGCGGATTGCTTCTGGCAACACGGTTGCACGGTCCCAGAGTTCGTCTGTGTCGACGATCTCACTGTAGGTCGTCAACGCACCGACGTGCATTACATCTCCCTCACGCTTGATACCCTGCATGGCATCAATCCCGCCGATGTCGACGACCGTCTCCGGGTCGGCCAAACCGACTTCCATGTTCGGCAGTAGCGTATGCCCCCCTGCCAGCACCGCTGGGTCGGGATACTCCTCTAACAACTCTAAAGCATGTCCAACGGTCTTGGCCCGAAGGTATTCGAACTCGTCGGCGTCCATCACACTTGACCCCCGTTCGCGGTAACCGTACGCTGAATCTGTTTGTCAATTAATAACATACCGACGCTTTCGCCGTCATCCGATTTTAAAACGTCGCCAACCACATCGGCAACTGTCTGTGTCACAATTCTATGTGGCGGTGTGGTAGTGGTGTTGTTACGTCTGCCAAGCAGTTGCTTATTTTGCCGTGACGCCAAAATGACGTGTAACCCAGGTTCTCTCAGCCGTTTTGGTTATGATCGATTGACGAAGTCGGCTAGCTCTCCGGCAGCAGGCTGCGCGTCGCAATAAGATCGACGATGGTACTGCTGTCCATGATTTCGGGGTCGACGTCGGACGAATTGGTCGTAGGAGTGTACTGCTTGATAGTGAATGAATCGAGGGAGTTTCTGTTGTCGGTGACCTGTTCGAGGACTTCGATCCGTTCGTCGGTGGTCGTGTTCCGATAGGCGTTTCCAACTTCGAATCCGACCGCAGGAACATTTTCCGGCCACTCCCAAGCGAACTCCCGTGCGTACTCTCCGAGTTGCCAGACGAGCTGTTCGATCCCCGCTGCGTCGTCCGTGGCACTCTCTGTGTGGTCTTTGAGAGTTCGATCCCAGTAGTCGATGACACACGCTTTGAGATCCGCTTCGAGGTCGTCTTCAGTGAGCTTCTGCTCGATCGGGTAGCCGATTTCAATAGCAACGATTGCGTGGTGGTCGAGATTGACAAGACAGTGTTGGCACTCCATTTCGAATGCCGAGACACTCATTTGATCCTCAACAGTGAGATAGGCTATTTCGGTCACACAGTTCGGACACCATAGAAACACAATACCATTATCGGGAAACAACAATTCGTCTATGACAGTTAGATCGACGAAAGGCTTGTCTGTCGTCGGGGTGGGTTCGGTTACGGACGCTCCATCGGTTGTTTCGACGCCTTTGCCTGCGAACTTTGCGAGTTCACGGTCTTTCAACAACGACTTGATAACTGAATCGTTGGAGGAATGTGATTCGGCTTCTCTGATCCGCTCAATTTGCTTTTTTGTCCATTCTCGGATACGAATTGTTGCCATTATATCAACTTTCGTCCGTGTTACTCATACCTCTTTCCCACGGTCTACCGTCTGGTGGTTCATACTGGCTCTTTTATTGTTGAGCAGCATTGATGCGTCTGACAACCTCATCTGGCGAGACTGTAATCTGATCGGCGGCCAGGCGATGGGAGACGAAATCGATAAGACCGAACTCTTGGAGGAACCGCGTGGCAGCGCTTCGGTTCACGCCGATGTGTTGAGTGACCCCATGGACTGTCTGGGACTGGTTGATCGCGTCTGCGAGTCCGGCGACAGTCAACGTTTCCGGGAGATCAATGTCGCTTTTCACAACTGGGTCCTCACACCGCTGTGTGGATGCTTCGGCTACCACGTCTCTGACCGGTGTGGTAGCGAACGGTGACTGCTCGGTGGCACCGCCCACTGTTACGTTCCCGCCGTCAGTAACAGCGCTCGCTGTCTCTTGGGTCTTTATTTCATCACCGACTCCCGAGGACGTATCAGTCTGGTCGTCCGAGGTCAACACGTCGGTGTCGGGATCTGCGTCTGCTGGTGCCTCGGTTTCGGTACTGACTGTGGCAGGACCATGGGAATTACCAGAGTCAGTCTGATCGTTCTTTTCGTTACGTGCTCTGGCATCTATGTACGATTTCGGTCTAGTATCATCCGGATCATGGATGTCGTACTCAATCATGTGTCGCCGGACGGTTTCCGAGGTGACATCGACCCCGAGTGCGTCGGTCATTTCCGGGAAGGAACTGTACTGTTCGTATACGGCCTGTAGCGCGTCCGGATTTTTGTATGCGGGAACTGCCTCCACGTTAGATTGACCACTTGTAGTGTAAGTTTCATTTGGTCTGTTAACGTGTGTCAATTGTTTTGATTCGCTGGCCGACACCGTGACTGTCAGGTCGACTGCGACAGCCCCGTCCTCAATGGCGGCGTTTTCGGCGTTTATTGATACTTTGTCTCTCATGTTATCGTCAGTCAGGATCGGCACAGTGACGGCGAGCTCAGCCGTAACTTCGCTGTCTGTGCTCGATAGGTCTTGATCCATTTCGGCGTGCTGAACCGTAGTCCCTGATGATTCTAACCGTGCGAGTACCTCTGAAAGCTCTTTGAAACTGTTACTGGCCACCATACTTGGTTCTCCGGTCACGTCGTATTCTCTCCCGCCATTACATAAATATTGCCCCAAGCGTCCAGAGTAATTCGATTGAGTGTTATGATTGTTGTGTTCTCTATAGTATAAACGGACATTCGTCCTCAAACAATAGCAGTTAAGAGACTCTGATGGACACAGCGCAGTCCGTAACTGGCCAACCGACTACCTCTAAGAAGGGTGTTAGTTGGGTTTGATCGTCCCTTCGTTTGCTACAGTCCACACGGTGGGGTCGATTCGGTGGCCATCGAAAGCAGTGTACTCCGGATAGGCAGTAAAGACGAGATACTCCGTCCGATCTCGAAGATACTCGACGAGCGTATGCAGGTTCTCATCGTCGAGGCCACCGACGCGGTCGACGACCATTATGGGGACGGACTCGGCCACATCGAACGACTGCCAGCCAGCCAGCGCCGCCACGAACCCGATGAGTTCTAGTTCACCCTCGCTGAGCGCCGTGAGGCTGGCCTCACGGCCGTCGCGGGCGACGACGATGTCGAAGTCGGCTGTGAGTCGGGCGGACTCGAACCCTGTTTCGAACTGGGAGACGATATCGTCGATCGCCTGGTCGAACGCGTCCCGTGCCTCGCGTTTGATTCGGTCCTTCCGGCTTCTGAGATCTTCGATTTCGGTCCGAATCGTCTCCAGTTGCGTCTCGAGCCTGTCGATTTTGGCGGTTCGCGCGTCGAGTTTGTCAAGTTCGGCCGTCGCATCGTTGAGTTCGGCCTCACGGTATTTGATTTCGCTCTCGATATCTGAGCGATCCGACATCGTCTCGTCGACCCTCTCGGCCAGTTCGTCGACGCGCGTGCTCGCGGCGTCCAGCCGCTGCTGTGCATCCGCTAGACTCTGTTGTCTGTCGGCGAGTTGCTCTTTGAGTTCGAATATGTCGGCTTTGAGATCCTGCTCGCGGTGTTGTATCTGCTGTTGCTGCTCACGGCGGGCTTCGAGTTCTTGGACCCTGTCGCGATACTGTTCGGCCGCTGCTCTATGCTCGGTCAGTTGGGTTCCGAGCGCTTCGAGTTGTGCTTCGATATCCTCTCGCGTCGTGTCATTCCCGCAGGTCCAGCAGGTGACCGTGTCACCAGCGATGTTGCGCTGGACATCTGTAATCAAATCGAACCGATTCTCGTCAAGAACCATTTCAGTGGCAGAATACAGCGACTGGAGGATCTCTGCGTCTCGTTTGACACTATCTAGCTCTCCTCGCACACGTTCGAGCTGTTCGTCGACGTTCTCGTGATCAGGAACGTCGATCGATTCGAGTTCCGTACGGTGTTCCGAAAGTCGGTTTCGTGTGCGTTCGATGCTCTGTTCGAGCTGATCGACCTGTTTTTCGGCCTGCCGCTTCTCGGAGCGAGCCTGATTCAACTGCTGTTGTGTCGATGTCTCGCCCTCGTCGTCTCCTGTCTCGATAGCCTCACGCTGCTCGCGCAACTCCTCGATTTCTCGGTCGAGTCTCGTGACTTTCTGTTGAACGCTCGGCAGTCGTTTACGTGCCTCGGTGGCCTGCGAGAGCTCAGACTCGACTCGCTCACGTTCGCGTTTCAACTCGGCGATCTGTTCATCGATGTTCTGGAAGTCCAGCGGACGTAAGAGTACGTTTTCGAGGTTTTTGCCCCGTCGAACAGCGCGTCTGATCTCATTGTGTTCATCCAGACAGGCGAACAGTTCAGCACGAACGACATCGTATTCGTCGTCGAGATACGGCGTTCCCTCACTGCTGACAGCCGACCCGTTTCGAACGAGCTGTACCGTAACGTCTCTAGCTGGTGTGTGCAGGTCGACGTGACCCGAGTCCGCACCCTCTGTCAGCTCGGTTGAGGTCCCGAGTGCCGTCTTGATTGCCTCAACGAAGCTTGATTTACCCTGCCAGTTAGCGGCTTGAACGGCGTTCAGACCGGGTTCGATAGTTGCACTCCCGTGTAGAATCCCGGCAATCCGCTTGATATCGATTGTCCAAACCATAGTTAGTTTTGAGAAAGCCGCTGTGTATTGTGTGTTTCACAGACGTACCCCCGTTCAACTGCGACATCGAAGGGGACTCGTGTCGGACACGACTGGCAGCTGAGTTGGATCTGCACATCGATACCAGCAGTCTCACCGCCAGCAAGCGTTCCTTTGTTTGCGAGCGTCAAAAGCGCCGACTCCGTTTTTTCCTCTGTGATTTCGATTACTTTCTGAATGCTTTCTTTTTCCCAGTTCGTACTCGCTGTCTGGGGTTCCTTGTAGCCGTCCAGACACTCTTGGAGGTGTATCCGCATCGTTCCCCACGACACCAGATCACGCTGGAGTCGATCGCTGTCGATTCCGTCGCCACGCAAACTCTCGGCTACTTCCTCACTAACGAGGTCGTCGTTGCTTGTGAGTATCTCGTAGTCGCTGTCGAGTCTTGCACCGAGTGTTTCACGCCCGTGTTCGTCGTAAACGGCCTTTAACAGTCGTTTGTTGAACCATTCGGTGAGTGATCGATACCCCATCGCGGTTCGCTTGCCAGTACCCGTCCAACGGGCAAGCAGTCCCTCGTCGATAGAGTCGTAGATGGGGTCAGTCGATGCGAGATCGTACCGCTCGATCACGCCATCTACCTTACAACTAGTGTCAGGAGCCATTACGACTACAACTTGTAGCTGCGATTTATATCTTGGTACACAGTGTGTACAGAGCGTGTACGCCACTGAATAGATTCCACTTTTGCGGCTCAGGCCCGTAATAATATACACCCTTAGGGTGTTAATCTCCATCTACTCGGAGCGATGGCTGACGACATACAACCCTTCCAGTGGCTTTTGGTGACACATCTTCATGCGCTGTTCAGGCCTCGTCTACGCTCTGTCGACGCTCCGCGTTTCGCACTGTGGCACATAGGCAGTGAAAAACACCACCCGTACACGCTCTGTGGGACCCCCACACAGGAGAACAGATGTGTCGCAAATGTGTCGCGTGTGCCGTCACCCCGTCCGACCGAAGATCGCAGTCCCCCAATCACCACCGACAGAACTCCTGTGAGCTGCGCTCGAAGTGACTGTCCTCTGTGTGGCCGATTAACAGCAACTATATTAAAAATTTGGACCAAAATGGCTCAAAACAAGCATGAATAGAACTTTCTGGTCAAATATCCCTATGTGTGGGCTATTTGATGCGAAGATTGAAAACAATTCTCGACAGACAGATACTCATGAGAGAGATATGCACAGCGCGGTTCGATAGCGAGCCGATCGACGGCTTTCATACACAGGGACTACTATGAAAATCGATTTCACGTTGAACGGCGAGGCGGTGAGGCTTCCAGCAGCACGCTCGGATTCGCTGCTCGACGTTCTCCGGCAGTCTGGCTATACTGGCGCAAAACGTGGCTGTAACACCGGTGATTGTGGGTTCTGTACTGTCATCGTCGACGGCGAGCCGATAAAGTCGTGTATCGAGCCAGCCGTCCGGCTCGATGGTGCGGAGGTCGAGACCATTGAGAGTTTGGGTACCCAAGACAAACTCCACCCGATTCAGGCGGCCTTCGTCGACAATGCGGCCCTCCAGTGTGGCTTTTGTATTCCGGGCATGATCATGCGAACGAAAGGACTGCTCGAAACGAATCCCGACCCCACCAACGAGGAGATCAGGGAGGCGCTCTCGGGCAACCTCTGTCGGTGTACCGGCTACGAGAAGATACTCGATGCCGTCGCCGATGCCGCGGATCGAGTGGCGAGCGAAACGGAGGTGGCTGCTGATGGCGGCCGGATACCCGACGCCCAATCGTGTGCTGGTTGTGACTGTTACTCTAGTGGTGAGGGCCAATGAGTAGGCCCGGCACACCGGGCGACGACGGCCAACTCGATAAATCGGGGTCGACGGAGGCTATCTCTCATACCGAATGGGACGAACACCCGGAAAATACAAAAGCCGAAGACGAGCGTAGGTCGGTATCGAGTCGAACGGAGAAATCCGACGCCCGCAAGATCGTCACCGGCGAAGCAAGATACACAGCCGACCACGCTTTAGCCTTCCAAGACCTCGCAGAAGCAGCCGTCGTTCGCTCGGAGATCGCACACGGCGTCGTCACCGATATCGAGACGAGTGCCGCCGCAGAGATGGATGGAGTCTACGCTGTCATCACACCAGACTCGCCGTCAGTTCCCGACAAACCTTACACGTCGGCCGGACAGTCGTATCCCGAGCCCTCACCACTGGACCTCCACGTCCTTCGAAAGCGAGTGCGCTATGTCGGCGATCCCATCGCTGCGGTCGCTGCCAAGGACGCTGCTACCGCGAGGGCTGCCGCTCGCCAAATAACGGTCACCTACGACGAGCACGACGCCGTCTTCGATACCGAGGCGGCTATCGATGAGGCCGCGCCGCAGCTCCACGACCGAGACGACATCGAGAACCCACAGCCCGGTGCGGACTACGAACGGAACATCGAAGCCCACGGAGAAGGCGAAATCGGCGATGTCGACGCTGCCTTTGAGGCGGCAGCCACGAGAGATGATCGAACCGTCGTCGAAACCGAGTGGGAGACACCCTACCAGTCCCACTGCGTCCCCGAACCACACACGACGATTGCCCACCGCGACGAGGACAACCGGTATCACCTCGTGACCAGCACACAGGTTCCGTACCACGTGCGCCGCCAGCTGGCACATCTGTTCGATGTTCCGATCCGGGATGTTCGGGTGACGAAACCACAGGTCGGAGCCGGGTTCGGCGCCAAACAGTCGATGGTGATCGAGCCGATCACGCTCGCGTTAGCGTTGGCGGCCGACCGCCCAGTCAAACTGGAGGCGACGCGGCGCGAAGAGTTCCACGCGATGCGACTTCGTCGACCCTCTCGCGTCAGTATTCGGAGCGTTGT
The DNA here is from genome assembly GCF_056175805.1 of Halohasta sp. A2. Classification (NCBI taxonomy): domain Archaea; kingdom Methanobacteriati; phylum Methanobacteriota; class Halobacteria; order Halobacteriales; family Haloferacaceae; genus Halohasta; species Halohasta sp. A2. Next base: position 11,573 of record NZ_JAQFWV010000032.1, read on the forward strand.
AACCGACGATGGTGAACTCGACGCCCTCGATATGTCGGTGGTGACCAACTCTGGTGCGTACGGTCCCCACGGCATGACCGCAGCCAGTGCCGTTGGTAAAAAACCACTGCCGTTGTACACCCACACACCGAATATCCGGTTCGAGATGGACGCAGTCCACACGAACCTGCCGATAGCGGGGGCGATGCGTGGGTATGGTGCGCCACAAGGGCATTTTGCCGTCGAGGGACACATGGACGAGGTTGCCCGCGAACTGGACATTGACCCCATCGACTTCCGCGCTCGGAACTGCATTGGTGAGGGCGATCTCGACATCGCCTCGGGGATTCTCAAGAACGGGGAGTACGGCCGTCGCATCCGGTCGTGTGGTCTCAAAGAATGCATCGAGCAGGGCAAAGCTGCTATCGGTTGGGATGAGGTCGACCAGCCGGAAGAGGACTACCTCCATCGTGCATGTGGTATGGCACTAGCAACACAGGGCAGCGGTATCCCAGGCGACGAGCTCGGGGCTGCACACATCAAAATGAACGAAGACGGCTCCTTTATTCTCCAGACAGGGGCCGTCGACATCGGGACGGGAGCCGATACGGCGATGTCCCAGATTGCGGCCGAGGTACTCGGTGCTCCGCCGGAGGATATTGTCGTCCAGCCGTCGGATACGGACATCTCACCGTTCGATTACGGTGCCTACGCCTCTTCGACGACGTATGTGACCGGGCAGGCAGTACAGAAAGCCGCGCTGGATGCTCGTGATCAACTGTTCGAGTTCGCTGCAGAGTTGCTGGACGAACCAGCCGCCACACTTGCAGCGCGTGACGGGAAGGTATACGCGGAGGAGACAGGTGAATCGGTCTCGCTCGAAGAGATCGGATACGCGTCCATCTATGGTGATGAAGTACGTGCACAGATAATGGGCGAGGCGAGCCACAGTACAGACGAGTCTCCGCCCCCATTCGGCGCACAGTTCGTGGATGTCACTGTCGACGAGCGGACCGGCGAGTTTGAGGTTCACGATCTCGTGTTCGCCGTCGACTGTGGGGTGGCGATCAACCCCGATCTTGCGGAGGGACAGGTGACTGGGGCGATGCATATGAGCTACGAACTGGCGACGGGTGCCGACCTCTCGTTCACCGACGACGGCACGCCGGAGACGCTCGGATTCCGCCATTACGGTATGCCGCGAACGTCCGACCAGCCTCCACTGAGGCCGATTCTGATCGAAACTCACGAACCGACTGGACCATTCGGTGCGAAATCGATCGCCGAGATTCCAACCAACGCCGTCCCACCGGCGTTGAGCAACGCGATTCGACGCGCTGTCGGCGTCCGAATCAACAATCTACCGATCACCGCAGAGAAAATCAAAACCGAACTCGACAGAACAGATGATCGAAACCGTGGTGGATCACAGTGACCGAACCGGTCGACCTGCTGGTCAAGGGAAGGGTTGTCGACGTCAATACCGGCACCCTTGAAGATCGGGCCATCGCCATCGACGACGGCGAGATCGTCGCCTTCGGGGAGCGGCCGGCGTCCCGTGTGCTTCAAGCAGCGTACGTGACGCCTGGACTCATCGACGCCCACACCCATATCGAGGCGTCGATGGTTACCGTTCCACAGTACGGCGCAGCAGTCGTGCCACACGGGGTGACAAGTGTCGTCCACGACCCACACGAGATAGCGAACGTGCTGGGACCTGCGGGCGTGCGTGACTTCGGTGCTGATGCCGACAGGACGCCGCTGAAACCGCGGATGACGGTCCCATCGTCAGTGCCTGCGACCGCGCTGCAGGACGCCGGGGGGTCGGTCGACGCGAAGGCGGTCGAGGACCTCCTTACATCGGACCGAGCCATCGCACTCGGAGAGGTGATGGACCTGCCAGCCGTACTCGATGGCGACGAAGAGATCCACGCGAAGATTACGGCCGCACGCGACCACGGCCTGACAGTCGACGGGCACGTCCCCGGTGTGACCGACTCCTCGCTGCAGGAGCTCGCTCGGTATCTCGACACCGACCACGAGAGCGTGACCCTCGAGGAGGCACGAGCCAAAGCTGACGCTGGCTTCCGCGTCTATCTGCGAGAGGGGTCGACGAGCAAGAACCTCGATGCGCTCATCGACATCATCGACGAGGTGGACAGCCGTCGGCTCTCGCTGTGTACCGACGACCGAAGCGTGGTCGACATCCTCGAACGGGGCGGAATCAACGAGGCCGTTCAGAAAGCGATAACATTGGGCGTCGACCCGGTCACGGCAGTGCAGATGGCGACGCTGAACACCGCCGAGGCGTACGATCTCCCGTTTGGACGGATCGAACCCGGCGCACCCGCCGATTTGGTGCTGCTCTCGGAGCTCGAATCCTGGTCCGTCGAGCACGTCATCGTCGATGGCGTCGTCGACCCAACAGCCGATTCGACCACCCCGAACCAGTCGGCGGTCACAACTGATACCGTCACGTTTGACCCTGTCGCTCCATCTGATCTGGCTATCGAACACACGGGACCGGGACCGATCGAGGTTCGTGCCGAGTCCGCCATCGGCAGTTTCCGGACTGAATGCAGGACAGCAACAGTCTCCATCGATACCGTGGACCCACCTGCCGGAACCGATGGTGTTCTCCTGGGCGACCGCGAGGCGGACGTGCTCCCGATGGCCGTCATCGAACGACACGGCGGCCCCGGAAACGTGGGGTGTGGGTTCGTCCACAACCTCGGCCTCGACCGTGGTGCGATTGCCACGACGGTCGCACACGATGCACACAACTGCATCGTGGCCGGTGTCTCTCACGACGCGATGGCAACCGTCGCAAACCACCTCCGCGAGGTCGGTGGCGGTATCGCCGTCTTCGACCCAGCAAGCGATTCATTCACCACACTCCGGCTGCCGGTCGCTGGCCTCATCTCAGATGCACCGATCGATGAGACGGCCGACTCGTTCGAGGCTGTCGCGGACGCAGCGGCCGATATCGGCCTTACAGTGCCGGGAGGCATCCTCGAACTGACGTATCTCGCACTCGAAGTTATCCCGACCCATCGGCTGACCAACAACGGTCTCGTAAATGTCGAGACCGGCGAGTACGTCGACGTTGTTGTCGACTGAGCGCAAAGGCACGTATGGGGTGGCTCTCCCAGATTTTTGTATGGAGACGATTCGATTCGAACCGTTGGAACTCGATGCCGTCGAATAGGACGACCCGAACGCTCACTGGCTAGCTGGATTTCCATTGAGGACCGCCGGTGGTGGAGGCCTGAGTTGGCACACGAATGAGCGGACACGAACCATTAAGTGCCGATTCAGAGACGTCAAATCCAATGACTGCAGCAACTGATCACCTGAGTTTGCATTCGGCACGACTGACCACGTCGACTGTGCTAGCCCTGCGTGGTGGTGTGACCCAATGACCGACCTGCTCGTGACAAACGGACGCGTCATTACCCAAGATGTCGATCGGACGGTGATTGAGGACGGAGCCGTTGCCATCGAGGGCGATGAGATCACCGCAGTCGGGAGCACCGACGAACTTCGCGGCGCACACGCCACCGGTCGTGTTATTGACGCAGAGGGCGGCGCTGTCATCCCCGGACTGGTCAATCCCCACACACACGTCTCGGATATTCTGCTTCGCGGCTCGTTCGCTGAGGACCGCGGCCTGTTGGACTGGCTCTACAACGTCAAACGGCCGGGTACACTCGCAATGGACCCCGACGAGCACGCACTCGCGGCGACGTTGTACTGCATCGAGGCGATCCAGTCGGGCGTGACGACGTTCGTCGAAAACGATACGGAAGTTCTCTGGGACGACTGGTCGACCATCGAGGCGAAACTCGATGTCTACGACCGGGCGGGCATCCGAAACATCTACGGCGCGGGCATGGTCGACCGCGGTGCCGATGCGGAATTCCAAGCGCTCGTCACCGATATTCAGGCCCGAGAGGACGGTGTCGACCATCCGCCACTGGACACGTTTGTCGAGGAGACCGACGCCGTCGTCGCCGAAGTCGACTCGCTGATCGAGACCTACAACGGGACTGCCAACGGTCGACAGTCAATCTGGCCAGCGCCGGTCGTCGTCGAAACCACGACGAACCGCTGTTTCCGGGAAGCCTACGCACTTGCCGAGAAACACGACGTGATGACGACCGCCCACGTCGCCGAGGCCGAGGCCCAAGAGCAGCGCGACATCTCCAGCATCGAGTACCTCCGCAACGTCGACTACCTCGGCGAGCGAACGCTGCTGGGCCACTGCGTCCAGATCGATGCGAGCGACGTCCGAACGCTCGCTGAAACCGGTACGTCGGTCGCGCACAACTTTATGGCGAACATGCGCCTTGCGACTGGATTCGCACCGGTCGTGAAGATGCTCGATACGGGCCTCACCGTTGGCCTCGGAACCGACAACTCGATCTTGAGCGATACGGTCAATCCACTCAGCGATGTTCGTGCCATGGCTGGCGGCCACAAGGGCTACCACCGCGATGCCGGTGTCGTCGACGCACAGACAGCCTTCGATATGATCACCATAGAGGCCGCAGCCGCTATCGGCCGCGCCGACAGCCTCGGCTCGCTCGAAGTGGGAAAACAGGCGGATTTCGCAATCGTCGACCTCGACCACCCACACCTGACCCCCAGCAGGGACCCGGTGTTCACACTTGTCCATGCCGCCCAGGGCTTTGAGGTCGAAATGGTGGTCTGTGCTGGAGACATCGTTATGGAAGGCCGCGAGGTGCAATCATTTGATGAATCCCTCGATAGCATCCTCTCGCGAGCCGCGCGGGCGGCGGAGGACATCGCCGACCGAACCGGCTACCAGTGATCTTGCGGGCACCCAGTCGACCAGTAGTAAGATCGCAACCAGTCTGTGACCGTTCAAACGCTCGAAACAACGATGCTATGGCTTCTGTCCGTGTGCGGCTTTCCGTTCTTCTTTGAGATCCATTCGGAGACCGGTTTCGCTCCCACGTTGACGGATTTCGTCAGCATCGACGACGGTCACCTCCCCGTGTTCCATGAGGACGGTCCCGTCGACCATGGTGAACTCCACGTCGTCACCGTGGGCGGCAAAAACAAGGTACGAGAACACGTCGTGCATCGGGACCGCACGGGTCCGGTCAGTGTTGAGTCCGATAATATCAGCTCGCCATCCCTCCCGGAGCGCTCCGAGGTCGTCCAACCCTGCGGCTTTCGCGCCGTTTCGCGTTGCCATCTCGAAGATCGTCCGTGCCGGGGTGGCAGTCGGCTCCAACTGGTCGACTTTCTGTAAGAGGCTTGCTTGTCGCATCTCGGTAAGTGGATCGAGCGTGTTGTTGCACGGTGCACCATCGTTGCCCAGCGCGACGTTGATCCCGCGGTCGAGGTAGTCCTCGATGGGTGCGACACCACTTGCGAGTTTCATATTCGACGACGGGCAGTGGGTGACGTGGGTACCGGTCTCGGCGAGAACCTCGCGTTCGCTCTCGTCGGTCCACACGCAGTGTGCCAAGACCACGTCGTCGCCGGTGAGACCCACCTCGTCGAGCCAGTGGATGTTCCGCATCCCGGTGTCGGATTCGACCGTTTCGATCTCGCTACGGTTTTCGCTGGCGTGGGTGTGAATCCGAACCCCGTCGTAGGCATCGGCCAACTCGCGGGCACCGCGGAGACACCGTTCGCTACAGGAGACCGCAAACCGCGGGGTTACTGCATACCGGATTCGGTCATCGAATGCGCCGTGGTAGGCCTCAATCAGCCGTTCGGACTCCGCGAGCGCCTGATCGGTATCCTCTTCGAGCCCATCGGGCGAGCGCTGGTCCATCAGCACCTTGCCGAGGACGCCGCGAATGCCTAACTCGCCAGCGGCCTCGAAGGCACGGTCGGCGTGTGCGACCGAGAGGTGATCGATGCACGTCGTCGTGCCACTCTCTATTAGCTCTAAATAGCCGAGTTTAGCGGCGATCTCCATCTCGTCGGCCGACAGCGACGCCTCCATCGGGAGCACGTACTCGAACAACCAGTCGAGCAGTTCAGTGTCGTCGGCGATCCCGCGCCCCAAACTCTGAACTGAGTGGATGTGTCCGCCGACGAACCCGGGAAGTAACATATCGTAGGAGTGCGTCTCTCTGTTCCCGTACTGATCGACAAGCTCGTCTTGGTGGCCTACAGCTTCGATGTTTGAGCCGTCGACGACGACAGCACCATCCTCGATCACGGTTGTCGAATCTACAATAACCGTTCCGGTTAGTATCATTCCCCTCTCGGGTACCGGGTGACGACTCAAAAACGTCTCCCCTGCAACAGCGCCACAGGTCGGTCACACACGTCGTCAACACGGACGGATCGTCCACAGTCCAAATGGTCCGCGAAAGAACTATTCGTCAGGTCGGTCGATTGCGTAGCATGACACTGAACGCCGAAGAGATCATCAATATCGGAGATACCCTTCTCCAGCGGCATCCGGATCGCTTCACCGACAGCTTTGAGACGAACCAGCATCGGGTGTCGACTCTGACCGACGTCGAGTCACGGCGGGTCCGGAACCGGATTGCAGGGTACATCACCAGACAACAACAGAGCCGATCCCAACAGGTCTGAACTGTGATATTTCGACACCACTTCACTGCCGATTTGCTCTCACTTACTGATCCCAGTCGGGAACGACACGGCTGAGGAACCGTCCATGTCCCGGTTCGGCGACGATCTCGCCACTGTCGGCGACCAGTGTTCCGCGGACGAACGTTTTTTTAACTCGTCCGGTCACCTGACGGCCGTCGTAGATAGAGTAGTCCGCATTGGAGTGGTTGCGGGCTGCATTGATCGTGTACGTCTCGTCGGGATCGAACACCACGAGGTCGGCGTCGGCACCCGGTTCAATCCGCCCCTTCGAGGGGAGTCCAAACGTACGGGCTGGATTGGTACACATGAGACGGACGAGAGACGGATACGACAGGCTACGCTGGTTCACGGCCTCGTCGTGGAAGACCGGGAGGCTCGTCTGGAGGCTGTTGACACCGAAAGCACTCTCCCACCAAGGGCCGCCCTCCTTTCGGCTCGTGGGGATGGCGACGTGGTCGGTCGAGACAACGGAGAGCGTGCCATCGTAGAGGCGGTCGAACAGTGCGTCGATGTCGTCCGGAGTCCGCAACGGTGGGGCCATGATTCCACGGTTCCCGAGGCGGCCGAGGGCGTCGTCGTCAAGCGCAGTATAGTGCGTACACGTTTCGGCTCTGACGTTCGAGCCGTCGGTTCGGACCGACACGAGGGCGTCAGCTGCCGCCTTCGAGGTCGTGTGGACGCCGTAGTACTTGGCGTCGGCCGCGACGGCGAGTCGGGCAGCCGCTTCAGCCGCCATCGCCTCGGCGTAGTCCGGCCGCGACCGGGGGTAGGCCGATGCTGACTCGCTCGACGGCTCCGATTTTATTACTCTCGTCCGCTCGGTGCACACCGAGTAGTCTTCGGTGTGGACCATGCCGACCGCACCGAGCTCGGCAAGCCGGTGGAACACCTCACCGATGAACCCGTTGGAGAGCCGGATATCGTCAGTCGTGAACATCTTGAACGAGGTGACACCCGCGTCGACGAGCGCCGGGAGTTCGTCGAGCACCGCAGGTGTCTCTTGGGTGATCACGGGATGATGCCCACAATCGATCAAGGGGGCGGCCCCGTCTTTGTGGCGCTCGATAGCTCCTGAGAGGGTCCCCGCATCGTCCCACTCGCCGTCGTCCCATCCCTGCCACGCGAATGTCAAGAGAGTGGTGACACCACCCGCAGCGGCTGCTGCGGTCCCGGTTTCGTAGGAGTCGACGGTGTTGTAGCCCGCGAGATGGGTGTGTGGGTCGACCACGCCCGGGAGGACGAGGTTTCCACCGACATCGATTTGTCGGTCAGCCGGTGGGAGCGCGTGTTCGTCGCCAACGCCGATGATCGTTCCATCGTCGATGCCGACAGCCGCATTGAACATCGAATCTGCGGTCACGACAGTCCCGCCAGTGAGTAGGGTCTCTATTGCTGCCATACTCTCTCGCTCTCGCTCGGGCCGAGGCGATCCCTTATGCGTGTCTTTGCTCGGGGATATCTTCCATTTCTCCCAGGATGTCCAGTGGATGAGCGTGTGGCACTATCAAGCCCTCGCGATAGCGTGTAACCGACAGAATCGGATCGCCTGTCCGTGAGGCTGTTTTGCTGAGTCGCTTGCATTGTCACAGATATCAGCCTACATGTATTTATAACCCGAAACCCCCCACAGAGACATCTACTAGCCACACATCCCATCCTGGACTCTCCGACCGATCAAAGAGGGAGTCGACTACGGACTACACAACAAATCACAATATCGGGCATTTCGGGAGTAACGACGCCGGTCGCGAGTGCGGAACCAAACAGCGTCTATACCATCAGTCGTCGTCTGTCGGTTGAAGAGTCGACGGGGCGGGTTCAGGTGCATCAAACAACGGACTGGAAGTACCGGGGACAAACGTATTCAGTAACAACGCCCCGAGTCCAGTCATGATAACCGGCTCTCCAAAGATTGTCTGTGCGCCGGCAGGCAGCCCTGAAAGTGCGTCCGGAACACTCGTGACACCCAACCCGAGACTGAGCGATACTGCGATGATAATCATGTTACGCCGATTCATTTCGATATTCAAAAAGAGCAAACGCATACCACTTGCAGTAACCATCCCAACCATAACTAAGACGGCTCCTCCAAACACTGCGGAGGGAATCGTCGTTACAATGGCCCCAAATTTGGGAACGAGTCCGAGCCCGACGAGAATGAGGCCTCCGATGCCGACAATGTGTCGACTCATCACGCCGGTGAAGTTGATGATGCCGACGTTCTGCGAGAACGATGTCTGTGGGAACGATCCGAAGACGGCCCCGATAGCGCTGATGAATCCGTCCGCGAAAATCCCGCCACGGAACTCTGTTTCGGTCGGGTTTCGGCCCTCTGCGGCAGTAATACCGGCCATATCTCCGATCGTTTCCATGCCTGATACAAGGAACAGAAACAGGAACGTAAGGAGTGGGACCGCCTCGAAACTGAATCCGAACCGTCCCGGTGTCGGGACGGCGAACCATGCCGCATCGGACACCGGTGTAAAGTCGACGACGCCGAACGCAACTGCGACAGTGTAGCCAACACTGATTCCAATAATAATACTCAGTACGCGCCAGATCCCAGTTAAAAGCAGATTAAAAAGCACTGCGATTGCGAGAACTAGTGCGGCTAGTCCGAGGTTTTGCATTGAGCCGAAGTTTTCGGCCTCGACGCCGCCTGCAGCGTACTCCATCCCGGTCGGAATGAGATACAGACCGATGATAATCACGATAAGACCGGTAACCAGTGGCGGAAAGAACGATTCGAGTCTCTTGAACTGCCAGCCAAGGAGGAAGGGAACGACGAAGGCTGCGATCAGAATTGACCCAAAGACAACATCCAGGCCGGAACTTGCGCCAATCGAGCTCATAGCCCCGACGAAGGCGAAGCTCGTTCCCATTACAATCGGTAGCTTGGCACCGACAGGCCCGACAGTATAGGCCTGAACGAGGGTTGCGACGCCTGCGAAGAGGATGGCCATCTGTACCAAAAACGTCGTGTCGCCAGTCCCTAATCCCGCAGCCCCTGCAACGATGAACGCAACTGCAGTTGAGGGGACAATCATAACTGACACGTGTTGTAATCCGAGGAGTATTGATTCTAGTAACGGAGGTTTTTCTTCAATCCCGTACTTGATATCAATCTCATTGCCGCTATTGTTGGACATGAGTATGAAAAGGTGAAGTGCATCTATACTTAAAATTTTGTTCGACAACATACATGACATATGTCTGTGCCATCGTCCGATTCAGAGAATCCGAGAAACGAGTAGGTCTTGATACCGTCGCTTCATACGGCGTCCGGCACAGTATGGAACAGTGGCCAACGAACAGTTTGACGTAACCCGATGCGATGGCCGACTCTCTAACCAGTGAGATCGCCGAGCAGAGGCCGTTGTCGATGCTGGCTGTGGTCGCGGAGTTGTCGAAATTCCCGTTCTCCCATCCGCCGAGGCACCACTGGTTGGTGTCACAACCGCACCTGTGTGTCGTCCCACATCCAGCGCTTTCTCCTTGCCGTTCGGTGATTTAACTTATCATTAGACGGTACGCCGAGGAGATGGCTGAACTCATACTCGAAGAGTTGAACGATATGGATCGAACGTCGTTCGTCGATACCCTAGGTAGTGTGTATGAAACGTCTCCTTGGGTGGCCGAGCGAGCGTGGTCGGACCGACCGTTCGACTCCGTCGACGCTGTTCACGAGAGTATGAAACGAATCGTCGATAACGCATCCCGAGAACGGAAGCTCAAACTACTGCGAGAACACCCCGATCTCGGCGAACAAACCGAAATGACCGATGCGTCCCGTGAGGAACAGGCGTCTGCAGGTCTTGACCAAATGTCTCGAAACCAGTATGAGGCTTTTCAGCGACTCAACAAAACCTACCGTGAGAAATTCGAGTTCCCGTTCATCATGGCGGTGAAAGGTGCGTCCCCCGACGTAATTCAAGAAACGATGGAGTCCCGAGTCGACAGTTCGGAGACCGAAGAGTTCCGGACTGCCCTATACGAAGTACACGAAATCGCACGGTTGCGGCTTGACGAACTGCTGAGGTCCTAACTGAGCGCCGTATGTGTGGCATGTGGCACAACTACATGGGCGCATCCGACGATTCACTCCTGCCGGATCAGAAATGAGACGGCATGAAACCGGAACCGACGGGTTTCGGAACCGAGAACAGGCATCGGAGCCTCGACACATGTTTTGTGGATTAGCAAATGTATGCGGTGACAACCGGACGATTGTCGAAATCTTTGCCAGTGAAAAGATATTTTATATAGTCGATAGCAGTGATGAGTGAAAGATGAAAAAGACAGGAACGCGGGCGGTCGGAGCGTGGAATCCGAAACGAGAGGTCTCTGACGTGACGGCCGGAGGGACTGAAAAACGATGAGCGACAGCGAGTTGTCGGACGCCGGCCAGCGAACGATGAACTACGGCAAAGAGAACGTCGCCGTCTATCGGACGTATGGGACTCCGCTGGAGGGCGTTCGGACGATTCCGGAGTCGGATTTCGATGGCCGGAGCAACGTACTCTTCGGACTGGAAGTCCGTGTGCAGGTCGAAGGTGAGGAGTTCCTGCCGTCGTTTAGCGACGGAGACAACAGTATGGTTGTCGCGACAGATTCGATGAAGAACTTTATTCTCCACCACGCAGGGGAGTACGAGGGCGCGACACTCGAGGGGTTCCTCCAGTTCGTGGGATCGTTGCTCTTGGAAACCTACTCGCAGATGGATGCTGTGCGGATGTCCGCCGACGAGCTCCCCTTCGACGAGCGACCCGTGCCCGGGAGCGATGGCTTCGAGGGCAGTGATCTCGTCTTCGGTGTCTCCCATGGGGAGTCGGCGTTCGGGGAACTCTATCTGACTCGGGGCAACGACGGGCCGGTCGTCGAGGAACACCAGAGCGGTGTCACCGGGATCGAACTGGTCAAAGTGAAGGATAATTCGTTCGTCGGCTACGTGGACGATGAGTACACGACCCTCCCCGAACGGGAGAATAGAACGCTGTACGTCGCTATGGATATCTTCTGGACGTACGCGGAGTCGGCGGACGCGCTCGGAGACGACCCACAGCGCTACGTTCCCGCCGAGCAGGTGCGCGATATCGCACAGACCGTCTTCCACGAACTCGACGTGAACTCGATTCAAGACCTGATCTATCAAGTCGGGTTGCGGGTTCTCAAACGGTATCCGCAGCTCGAATCGGTCAGCTTCGAGGCGAACAACCGCACATGGATCAAAGAACGCGACGATCTGGACGGGGACGCGAAGGTGCTGCGGGAACCGCCGCGGCCGACCGGCTTCCAGCAGTTTTCGATGGATCGTCGCGACCTCGACAGTGAGGACTCAGCATGAGTGGCGAGCTAACGACCCACGTCCTCGACACTGGCCGGGAGGGTCCTGCTGAAGGTGTCGAGGTGACACTGCAACGACTGGACAGCGATGGGGCGGACGAGACGATCGCTCACGGGGTCACCAACAACGACGGTCGGCTTGACGAACCACTGTTGACCAATTCCGAGATGGAGACCGGCACGTATCAACTGCTCTTCGATGTCGGCGCATACTATCGGCAGGGTCCCTCGGAGTCGACGTTCTTGGAGACGGTCCCTGTCCGGTTCATTATCGATAATGCTGACGACCATTATCACGTCCCGCTGTTGTTGTCACCCGGTGGGTACACGACCTACCGAGGAAGCTGAAACAGTGCCTCCGATGATAACTTCCGGACACCGTGTCGGTCATGTAACCCCTACCCTATGCCCACTCAATCGGCGGACAGTGGCCGCAACACACGTGATAGTGGACCGATGACCGAGCCCCGGTTCCCGGTCGACGGTGACCGACTCCGGCAAGATATCGAGCGGAATGCCCAATTCGGTACTGTCGCAGCCGAAGATGGGCGCGGCCGAACAGTGCTTCCGGGGACCACGCCAAACCAACAGGCCCGCGAAAGCCTCGTCGACCAACTGATCCGGGCGGATCTGACCGTCGACACCGATGCTGTCGGTAATATCACTGGAACATGGCTACCAGAGGGATGTGATCCCAGGGCCGCACCGGTAGCGCTTGGAAGTCACCTCGACTCTGTTCCGAACGGTGGCATCTTTGACGGCCCACTTGGGGTCTACGCGGGTCTTGAAGCCGTTCGGGCACTCCAAGACGCCGATGTATCTCCTACACGGCCGATTCAGGTCGTCTGTTTCACCGGTGAAGAGGGAACACGATTCGCCGATGGAGTGCTCGGATCGTCGGTGGCCGCTGGCCTGCTCGACACCGACGTGGCACTCGAACTGTCGGATGGCTCAGAAACACTTCGTGAGGCGTTACGAGATATCGGGTTCCATGGTGAGGGGCGTCTCGATGCGACTGACTGGCACGCGTGGCTGGAACTCCACGTCGAACAGAGCGAGAGGCTTGAACAGCAGGATGTTTCGGCCGGAGTCGTGACGACGATCACCGGGACCACGAGGCTTCACGGGACAATCGAAGGAACGGCCGAACACTCCGGCTCTACATCGATGGCAGATCGAACGGACGCCCTTGCGGCGGCCAGCGAACTCGTTCTCGTACTCGAACAAGCGGCACAAGACGCCGCTGCACCGGATGGAACTGCCGTCGCAACGATTGGAGAACTCTCCGTTGATCCAGGTGTTGTCAACGTCATCCCGGGTCAGATCGAGTTCAGCGCCGACATCCGAGACGTTGACCAAACAGAGATCGACCGACTTGTCGACTGGGTCAACGCGGAACTCGAAACGCTCGAAGCCGACCGCGGCGTTAAGACGGCACTCGACTGCTCATATGAGGTGTCGCCCGTGGACATGGCACCGACGTGTCGTAACGCGTTACACGACGCAGGGGATGCCCTCGGCATCGAAACCGTCGACCTTCACTCGGGGGCTGGACACGATACGATGCAGATAGCCACCGCAACCGACGCAGGCTTGTTATTTGCCCCGTCCCGGGGCGGGCATTCACACAACCCCCTCGAATGGACTGACTGGTGGGACTGTACTGCTGCGACCGAAGTTCTCACCGAAGCACTCTACTCACTCGCTACTTGTGAGGCTGACACATGACACACTATGAAACACAACCAATGGTAAGACACCAAGACGGTGTTCGAACGATAGCGGAGACAGCACTGGGATCGAACAAAACCCGACAGGCTTCACAACTGACTAGAGGGCCGAACGGTGAGTGATCTCGAACTGATCGTCGACGGGGACGTGTTATCTGCAACGTTCCTACCCGAGGTCGCTCCGGAATCGGTTGCGGCTGTGCGGGAACTGGCTCCTCTGCATACCGAACTGATGCACGTCCGGTGGAGTGGTCACGCAACCTGGATCAACATCGACGAGATCGATCTCCCGGAGATCCCACGTGAGAACCATACGGTCTATCCGTCCTACGGGGATCTACTACTGTACCCAGGGTATCGGAACGAACAGGAAATTCTCATTCCGTGTGGACCGACTTGTTTCAAAAGTCCGGCTGGTGAACTCGCTGGCAATCACTTTGCGACGCTCGAAACACCGCGCGATGTGCTCACTACAATAGAAGAGCGGACACTAAAGGAGGGTGTTCTTGACCTAACACTTCGATTGGTCGACTAGGGGTTCGGTCTTCGGATCCAATCATTGAACGCGATATCGTGAGCTGTGAGCATCCGAGCTTCCTCGGTCGAGATTCGTGTGACTGCCACGAATCGATGCGGCAACTTTGAGCGTGAGTCCGGACTCGATGTCCACGGGCGTGATCATTGCTTGACGTACTTATCGCTTATTCACATATTCATTCGAGTGTGACTGGACCTCACGAGTATTGATTCGTTGAAAAAGACGTGGAGTTCTCCGCTCTTGTTGTGGAGAAAATAAACAGACCCTCACCGGCATACCACCGTGTGTGATCCAACGACGTCGCCAACACAGATATGATTGCGACACAAGAATCTGTGACAAATGCGTGATTTCCAAAAAGCACTCCGTCAACTGGACGGACTAATATAAGCAGGGTATATACCACCAACCAGCAAAAAACATTGTATGTGGGCACATGTGGCGGTCAATGGTGTTTGAATAACCCCTTTTATTAGTAGTTAGTTGAAATACAAAGTCGTATGTCTGATAAAAATGGCAGATTGAACAGAACACAAATCCCGAGGCGAGAGGTCATTGGCTCGGCCGGTGCGGTCGCTTTGTCAATGGCTGCAGGCTGTCTCGGAAGCGGGGCGAGCGAGGATGACGAAGAAGAGGAAGGAACCGTCTCTGCGGCATGGATTTATTTCGCTGAGGCTGACGATCAAGGTTGGACCTCATCACACGATACGGGTCGACAAGCCACCGTCGACGAACTCGAAGACTTGGAAAGCGATTACGTTGAGAGCGTCGAGTCTTCGGAAGTAGAACAGACCGCGGCCCAGTACGCCGAAGACGACTACGACGTGATTTTCGCACTCAGTGCAGGCTTTACCGACCCGATGGCTGCGGCCTCCGAACAGTACACTGAGACGGCCTTTGAGGTCGCCTCGGGGGTCGATACCGGTGAGAACTACGCCGCGTTCCACGAGAAGCTCTACCACGCCAGATACCTTGTGGGATACGCAGCCGGACTGGTGACCGAAAACGACAACATCGGCTACGTCGCGGCCAACCCCGTTTCGACGGTCTACCAGGAAATCAACGGCTTTGCTTCGGGTGTCCAGGACGCGAACGAGGACGCGACGGTCTACGTCCGGTGGACGAACGACTGGTACGATCCGGCGACCGAGAGCGAAAACGCTCAAGCACTGATCGACGACGAGGACGTCGACGTCATGGCCCAACACCAAGACTCACCGTCGGTGCTCGAAACCGCGGCCGACAACGACATTTGGGCGTCCGGATACGCCGAATCGGCTTCGGACTTCGCTGGGGACAACTACCTGATGACGCCAGTGTTCAACTGGGAGGTCGTCTTCAGCCAGATCATCGAGGAGGTCCGAGCAGGCGAGTGGGAGGCCGGATTCACCTTCCCGGGCATCGCCGATGAGGCAGTCGAGATCAGCGAGCCGGGTCCCGAGGTCCCCGACGACGTCGTCGACGAGGTCACGTCCATTCAAGAGGACATGGTATCGGGAGATGCCGACGAGATCGTCTGGGGTGGAACACCGTATGAGGACTGGAGCGACGAAGAGATCCTCTTCGAGTTCGATACGCTTGGTATCGACAACCTTGAAGGCGACGAACCGTGACATCCTCCCCACCCTGAAGGCGAGGACTCTGCGGAATCTTTCTGCGAGTGACATCCTCGCCCGCCGTGAACGGAGAGGGACTACGTCCCTCAAGCAATCGGGCTACGCCCGATGACGGCGGGGCTTCCTACAAGGGAAGCCTCGCGTCGAGGGAGGTTTCAGGACTGAAACGCCACAAGCGTCGTCTGTCCGGGTTTCGGACTCGGCGTGTGGTGTCCTGTGGCGGAGTCACAACCGCTCCTATCCTGTGGCGAGTCATCGCCTGCCGGTTTCCAAGGCAGGCTCTCTCCCCACGGGTCAAGGCGACCTGCGATATTGGCCGCCGCGTTGATGTCTGCTTGATACTCCGATACCCAACACTCGTCGTTCGTACACCGGAACTCTGCCTGCGAACCACGTCGACCGATATGGCCGCAGGCGTGGCACGTCTGCGAGGTGTATGCTGGATTCACGAACCGAACCGGGACACCAGCTTCGGCGGCCTTGTCCTCGATTCGGCTGGTGAGGTGAGCAAAAGCCCACCCATGCAGTCGACGGTTCATATATACGCCGTAATCCAGATTCTCACGGATGTACGAGAGGTCTTCGAGG
Source organism: Halohasta sp. A2 (assembly GCF_056175805.1). Lineage (NCBI taxonomy): Archaea > Methanobacteriati > Methanobacteriota > Halobacteria > Halobacteriales > Haloferacaceae > Halohasta > Halohasta sp. A2. The sequence continues at coordinate 27,976 of NZ_JAQFWV010000032.1, forward strand.
ACGATCACCGGATCATCGAACTGTTGAGCGTACTCAACAGCCTGCCGAGACGCCTTCTCGACAATATCGGTGAGTGCGTTCTGGTAGTAGTCGAACCGTGCATCACGTCGCCACTCTGCACAGTCGCGTTCTTGCAGGCGTTTCAGCGTGGTGTGCATCTCCTTTCGGAGCTGTCGAGCGCGTCCACCGTTGAACAGAAACGGCTCTTTCGGCGTTCCAGACTCCGTGAGGGCACAGCCCGTCAGGAGTTTGGATTCGCCGATGTCGAAACCGACAGGTGTTGGGTCGTCCGACATCTCGACGGCTTCGATCTCGTATTCGACGGTGACGTGCAACACCCAGTTCGTTCGGTTCTGTTGCAGGCGGAACTCACCAGCCGACAGCTCGCCGTCGAACAGATCGTCCCACAACTCACGCTGTTGTGGATTAATCCGCAACGGAATCCAGAACGCATTGCCACGCCCCGCCTGCGGGACACGCCAGCAGAACTCATGTCGACGGTCCTCGGAGTGATCGAGACGGAACCCCCGGTTGGTGAACCGAACCGGATGGTCGTCTTCGAGTTCCGAAGCACCGTAGGTGTCGCGCAGTTTCGGCACGTAGCTCTTGAGAGCGTCTTTGGCGTAGGAGGTCAGCGTGTATGGCGTTACGACATCGTTGACTGCCGACTGCGTATCCGCACCACTCTCGAAGGCGTCTTCGAGGGCGCGGCGGTAGGTCGCCACCGTTCGGTGAAGTCGACGCTCTTTGTGTGCCGTAGGTGGCGCGAGCGTGGCTTCGAGCGTTTTTGCGGCGGTTGGTTCGGCAGTCATCCGACAGAACAGTGTAGGCAATCAAAGTGCATAAAAGATACGAATAACACACATATGTATGGTCAAATCAATCCGAATAGAGGTAGAAGACGATCAACACGAACAGTTGAGCGAAATCAAAGACCGGCGCGGATATACGTGGAAAGGGTTGTTGCTGGAAGGTGCGAAAGCACTTGACACCGACGAAACGCAGTAGTGGGACAGACAGCTAAGTGCCGCATTCCTCCGGGCGGTAAACGGCCCGGTTTCCTGCTTGTAGAAAGATGATCACTGCACCACTCACGTGTACGTTCATCGTCGCTCCGTTTCCATCGAGCGCGAAGTGCACGGCGTGACGGGCCGTTCTGAATCAGTCGGTCGACAATCGCTACGAGGCATCCCCGAGATGGTCGACGAGTAGAACGTCCCACGGTCTTACAGCCGACCTACAGTTGAGGCTATCGGAGGCACCCGCCAAAGTGTTGACGCCACTGAGGCCAGACAGGAGAACCGAGAACGGTCAACACAGGGACCGCGAAAACGGGATCGGAATCAGAGTTAGTTATGTTCGCGGCTGTACACTGACAGAAGCGACGACGGCGCGCCGAGCTCCTTGATATTGCCCTGTCGCATGATGTACCAGAGAACGACGATCGTAAACAGGTACGGGTAGGTGTTCATGACCTGCGAGTTCAGCAGGAACCGGATCGTCGATTCGAGCGCGGGGATGTCGATGGCCCCAAGAACTGCATCACGAACGCCACCGGACCGGAACGAGAGCGCGTCGATCGTCGCGAAGAAGTACGCCCCACCCAACACGGACCAGATGCGCCACTGGGCGAAGATGACGAGCGCGACGGCGATCCACCCACGACCGGCGACCATCTCGACACCCCAGAAGTTGGTGAACGCCAACGAGAGCTGTGCCCCGGCGGCCCCGGCCAGCGCGCCGCCGAGAAGTACACAGGCATACTGGATGCGAAACACCGGAATACCAGCGGTGTCGGCAGTTTCTGGGTCCTCGCCGACGGCGGTGATTTCGGCACCGATGTTCGTCCGGAACAGGAAGTACCAGACTACCGGAACGAGCAGCAAGCCGAGGTAGTCGAGCGCGGTCACGCTAAACAGTCCCGTCCCGAGAATCGGAATCTCCGCGAGACCCGGGATGGGAATGCGGCTGAACCCCTCGATGTTCTGGCCGATCCAGGGTCGACCGAAGTAGGTGGTGAGACCGGTCCCCAGAAGCGTCAGCATAATTCCACTGACCACCTGATCGGTCTTCAGTGAGATACAGAGCACGGCATGGACCAGTGCCAACAGCATCCCCGCGAGGATGCCGACAGCAAAGCCAATCCAGAGACTCCCGGTGGCGACCGCACTCGCAAAGCCAGCGAGCGCGCCTGCTAACATCATGCCCTCAACGCCGAGGTTGAGCACCCCGCTCCGTTCGGCGATGATCTCACCCATGGCCGCCAACAGCAACGGAGTCGCCAACCGAACGGTCGATTCGAAGGTTCCGGCGACGAGACTCATGTCGATCCCTCCATGGTCGGACCTGCGTCCGTCTCAGAGCCGAACGATAGGTCGACTCGATACTCGGTGACGAAATCCGCGGTCAGCAAAAAGAGGATCGTCAATGCGACGATCACGTCGATCAGCGCGCCCGGAACGTCCTGTGTGATCGCAATTGTCGTCCCGCCTGCGGTCAGCACGCCGAAGAACAGTGCCGCGAGCAGTACCCGGAACACACCGTTTCGGCCGAGCAGCGCGACGGCGATCGCGGTGAAGCCGTAGCCCGGAGAGAAGCTTTCGAACAGTCGGCCGTGAACACCCGCGATTTCGACGATCCCTGCGAAGCCAGCGAGCAATCCAGCGAGCACGAAGACGGTGACGTAGATCTTGTACTCGCTAATGCCCGCCTGCATGGCGGCCGACGGATTCGAGCCGATGAACTCGATCTCGTAGCCGAGTTTCGTCCGATTCAACAGGAAGTACCCCCCCACCGCAACGACGACCAGCGAGAGCACGCCGACGTGGAGGCGGGGATGTATCACGGTTGGAAACGTTGCGGCCTCGGGGAGCCGATCCGTCGCTGCTTGTCCCCCACCGCCTTGCATCGGGCCGCGAAGGAGATAGCCGACAAAGGTCGTCGCCGCAAACGTCAACATGAGCGACGAGATGATCTCGTTGACGTTGTGTTTCGCACGGAGATAGCCCGGGACGGCCGCATAGAGCGCGGCCGCACCGCTCGCAGCAACCAGCATGAGCGGGACCAAGAGATAGACCGGGAGATCGATGTTGATACCGATATAAGTTCCCACGATGGCCCCGACGAACAACTGCCCTTCGGCACCGACGTTCCAGAGCCCGGCCTGCAGCGGAATGTAGACGGCGAGTCCCGCAAGAAACAGAGGAACAGTCGTCGTAAGGATATCTGCCATCCCACTGAGGCTGGTCGGTTTGCTCACGAACACCTCCATGTAGGCGGAAAGCGGATTCACACCGATCCACAACAGTGGGATTGCACCGACTAACACTGCTGCAATGACCGTCAGGAGGGGCGCGCTGTAGGCGAGCCACGGCGAAAGATTCTCCCGACTCTTGAGTTCGACTGTCGGGCTCATGTCGCCTCCTGAGTTTGTGACCGCTCGTCGGTAGGTTCCCTACCGGTCGACATGTACATCCCGAGTTCCCATTTGTCGGTTTCGGCGGGTGTCGTTTTGAACACAAACTCACCCTCGTACATGACGAGAATTCGATCGCTCATGTCCAGCAACTCATCGAGGTCCTCTGAGATGAGCACCACACCGGTTCCCTCGGATCGTTGGTCGAGCATGAGGTTCCGGATGTTCTCGATTGCGCCGACGTCGACGCCGCGAGTTGGCTGGTTGGCGACCAACACTTTTGGTGACCGGCTCATCTCCCGTGCTAAAATAAGCTTCTGGAGGTTTCCGCCTGACAATGCTCCCGCAGGCGTTCCACGTACATCTTTGACGCCACGTACATCGAAGTCATCGACCAATCGATTAGCGTAGTCCGCCATATCGTCATAATCAAGCAGCAGCCGACCGGTTTCGAGTTCGCCGTTGCGATAAACCTTGATACCGGCGTTGTGCATGACACTCAACGCCTCGGCGCAACCGTATTCATAACGGTCTTCTGGGACGAACGAGACGCCCGCATCGATGATCTGTCTTGGAGGTACTCCCGTGAGATCAACACCGTCTATCTCGATCCGCCCGCTTTCGAGCGGACGGTAGCCGATCAAGCACTCGGCGAGCTCCCGTTGGCCGTTTCCGCTGACACCCGCAATACCGACGATTTCACCTTCGTGGACCGTCAGGTCGGCTCCTGAGAGTGTAGCCATCCCACGGTCGTCGACCGCGCTGATGTCTTCTGCTTCAAGCACCGGATCGCCCAATCTGATGGGTTCTTTATCGACTCGGAACAGCACTTCTCTGCCGACCATCATTTCGGCGAGATCGCCCTTCGTGATCTCAGCGGTGTCGACAGTGTCGATCTGCTTGCCGTCACGAAGGACGGTGACCCTGTCTGCCATCTGTTCGATCTCCCAGAGTTTGTGCGTGATGAAGATCACCGTCAGTCCTTCATCTACAAGTTTCTGGATCGTCTCGAACATTCGTTCGGACTCGTTTGGTGTCAGCACTGCCGTTGGTTCGTCGAGGATCAGGAGGTCAATATCCCGGTAGAGAGCTTTGAGGATCTCGACACGCTGTTGTTCACCGATATCGAGTTCCCAAACCTTCGCATCGGGGTCGACTTCCAAGCCATACTCGTCGGCAAGTGCCGTAATCCGTTGTCGAGGGGCAGTTCGTTCGCGGCCGAACAGAGCCTTGAGGCCGCCGATCAAGCCTGTGTCGGTCGACGTTGACTCGCGTTCGCCTAACACGATGTTTTCCAGCACACTCATCCTCGGGACGAGCATGAAATGTTGGTGGACCATTCCAATGCCAGCATCGATGGCATCCTTTGGCGACTCGAACGTTCGAGGGTAGCCTTTGAATCTAACAGTCCCACTCGTTGGACTATACAACCCATATAGGACGTTCATAAGCGTACTTTTTCCGGCCCCGTTTTCACCGAGGAGACCGTGTACCTCACCCTTTTTGACCGAAAACGTTACCGAATCGTTTGCAACGACATCACCGAACTGTTTTGTGATATCATCGATTTCGAGAAGTGGTCGTTGAGCCATAGTTATGTAGTTTTGGTGGAGGCCAATTCACGATGAATGGTGTTCGAAACCCAGCCTCGTCGACTGTGATGTCGCGTCTCAGGTGGTACTATACGCCAAATTCGATCCAACCGATTAAGCTGACCGTGACTAACCGGACTTGTTTTTTTCGCACGTAACGCATCAATTCTTGCCAAGGCATCCATATCGTTACAGTAATTTCAAAGATTATGGTTTATATGTTTTCCCTTGGGCATATACTCAGCAATGTGGCGCAATTCGACTTGTGTGAGAACTATTTATGAATCGATCTGAAAAAACCCCACTTTACAAAGGGAATGGTGGTATCGAAGAACACAAACACTCATTTGACGGATCTTGGGCCAATATGTGGGCAATGTGGCCGTCCCAAACAGATCTGTGAGGGAGGCTCTGTTGACTTGATGGAAACGCTGCTATCCTAAGAGAGCGTGAAACAAGATATGGGGCGCAAGAGACCGACGGATTTCACGTGCCGTAGAGCACGTTCTGTTGACTGGTCCGTGTGCGAAAGAA